>NZ_BAABRU010000035.1 GCF_039545135.1 Herpetosiphon gulosus
GTTGGTCGGCGGTCGTTGGTGCGGGTTTGTGTTTTGCTCGTGGCATGGTATCCCCTTACAAGCCTATTCTGGAAATGCTCGTCTTTGGGTTGGGAACCAAATACACACGCTATTGTACAGTCTCCGTACATAGTTGTGTAACGCTTGCTAACAGCCTCAATCGCTGTTGGGGTGACAACCAAACCTATCAGATTGGCACTGGCGTGAATACCATTTATGCTAACCCAACCTATCCTCAAGGGCTTCCCGCAGCTGGCCTCGATATCGCCGCAGGTGGAGCTGGATGTGTTATTTCAAGCGATAAACGTGTTTTCTGTTGGGGCGGGAATCAGTCGGGCGAAATAGGCAATGGAACGACAACGATCGTCGCAACACCAACACATATCAATGTACCAGGGATTACCGAGAAAATCGATTCAACTGGCGCAAGCACATGTGCAGTAAGCGATACAGGCCAAGTTCATTGTTGGGGTAACAATCAATATGGTCAAGTCGGCGATGGGACGACCATCAATCGATCGACACCTAAACTAATCAACCTTGGAGGCCAAGCAACCAGCGTAAGCACTGGTGCCATGCATACTTGTGCCTTGATGACGACTGGTCAAGTTAAATGCTGGGGCAACAACCAGTATGGCCAATTGGGCATCAATTCGACGACGAATGCCACAACACCACAGTTGGTACTTACTATTAGCAATGCAGTCGAACTGCACTCGAATGGTAGCCATACATGTGCCCTGCTGGCATCTGGCGAACTACGCTGTTGGGGTAGCAACAACTATGGTCAGATTGGTAACGGCAATACGATCAATGCAGTCGTTCCTTTTACAATCTTGACTGGAGTTAAATCGGTTGGATTAGGCTTCAACCATTCATGTGCCATTATGGTCGATGGGACGCTCAAATGTTGGGGCTTCAATAGCGATGGCCAATTGGGTAATGGCACAACAACTAACAGCCATTCACCAATAACGATCAGTGGGATTAGTGATCTCAAAACGGTCAGAGGCGGCTTATTCCACACCTGTGCAGCCCAAAAATCAGCCCCGACAATCTACTGCTGGGGTGATAATAGCTATGGTCAGCTTGGCAATGGGACGACCACCGACTCGCTCGTTCCGATGCTGACTACAACCATTGTTCCATAATATGGGCCAGCTCTAGTTCAGTCAGCCTACGCCAATTGCCATGTAAAGTCACTTGGCTCAGATTTAAATCCAAATCTGAGCCAAACCAGTACGCTTATTTTCGGGTAAATGGGAGATAGACGGTATGGGTAGTCGTGGGATGCCAGATCGCCAAACCAAGCGCAGTGTTGCTACCAACTTGTGGGGATAAATATTTTTCTGTAAGGCAGACTAAACTTCTACAAAAACTTCGATAATATTTGCAACACACCTCAATCCGCTGATCAATCTTTCTAAAGCCTCTATAGCCAGCAACAATCCACCCTGTTCGTTCGATAGTGAGGGCGGATTGTTGCTGGCTGGTTGTGTATTTATAACTGAGAGGTGCTTACAGATCTTTTTTGCGTCGAGCGAAGATGCTTTGGATGCCAATAAAGATCAGCGTTAGCATACCGACGCAAATCCGTGTCCACCACGAACTCAACGTACCATTGTACTGGAGGATGGAGATGATCGTTCCTTCGATCAGAATGCCAAACAGCGTACCGATGACGTTGCCAACCCCGCCAGTGAGCAGCGTGCCACCCATTACCACTGCCGCAATAACATCTAATTCAACCCCAGTCGCGAACTGCCCGTAGCCAGCGAGCAGCGAGATGCTAAACACAATTCCGGCTAGGGCCGAGCAAAAGCCGCTGAAGGCATAGACCATGATTTTGGTACGGCCAACCGGAAACCCCATCAAGCCAGCCGATTGTTCGTTGTTACCGATGGCGTACATAATCCGGCCAAAACGGGTAAAGTAGGCAAGGTAAATCGCCACCAGCAAGAGCAGCGGGCCGACGAGGGTGGGAATATAGACATAGGCTTTAGCAAAAAAAGGAATATGGATTGGGGTAAGAGCGAGATACTTGTAAAATGGGTCGGTGATAGTGACCGATGTGAGGCTGATGATGTAGGCAAGACCACGGGCAAAAAACAGACCCATCAGGGTAACGATGAACGGCTGCACTTTGAAAAAATGGATGATGCTGCCCAGTCCAAGCCCAATTGCTGTGCCCATGACCAACATCAGCGGTATAACGACAGCCGCACTGACCCCCAGTTTGAGCAGCGCAGCCGATGCCGCCGTCGTTAGTGCCAACACCCCTCCCACCGACAGATCAATCCCTCCAGTGATAATCACAAAGGTCATGCCGATCCCAACAATCAGCAGGAAACCATTGTTGATAAATAGGTTGAAAAATGCCTGAGGCCGTTGCATAGCAGGATACAGTTGGGAACCAATGATATAGGCCATCAGAAAAATCGTGATTGTCGTAAGCAGCGGGCCATGCCGCAGGACAGAAAGCTTCAGGCGTTGTGTCATGGTGAATCCCTTTCAAAGCGGTGACTCGTAGCGATCCGCCGCTATGGGCGCGGGAGATCCAGTTTCTCGTCTGGTGTGATCACATCCGACTTGTTCTGATTGTCCGCGCTCTTGCTACGGCGTTTCATTAGCCGACGATCGGAATACAACAGGATTACCAGCAGAACCAGCACTGCCCGTCCAGCAAGCAAGGCGTTCGCTGGCACTCCCAGCGCATACATCGAAAGCGTGAATGTCCAGATGACCATCGCGCCGATCACGCTCGCCAGTAGCGAAAAGCGCCCACCAGACAACATTGTCCCGCCCATCACAACGGCCAGAATTGCATCCAGTTCATAGTTAAGGCCATTGTTGTTACCATCGGCACTATGCACGTAGGAGCTAAGGATCAGGCCAGCAAGAGCGCTGCAAAAACCGCTGAAGGTGTAGGCCAGCAGCTGAATATTCTTGGCACTGATACCGCTATAGTAGGTGGCTTTTGGATTAATCCCCACGGCCTCGATGAATAATCCGATCGGGGTCTTGCGCACGCCCACCCAAGCCATGATTGCCACCGCTGCAACAATATAGATCGATACGGGCAGACCCAAGATATAGCCGTTGCCAAACCAAAAGTATGGCGTATAGTAGATTGTGATGATCTGACCGTTGGTAATCAGCTGAGCAATGCCCCGACCTGCAACCATTAATATCAAGGTCGCCACCAGCGGCTGGATCTTGGCCCGCGAAACCAGCAGACCATTCCAAAGGCCACACAACATCCCCGCCGCCAGCGTTGCCAGCACGATGATTCCCAGCGGCGTATTGGTGGCGTTTCTGGTCAGGATCTCATTTGAGACCAGCTTGTCGGTCGGTGCGGGGTTGATCAGAACAGCACCCATAGCCGCCGAGATCGCCATCACAGCCCCAACCGAAAGATCGATACCACCAGTAGCAATCACCAGGGTCATCCCAATTGCCACCAGCATCAGCGGTGCGCCATTATTCAGGACATCGATCAGATTGCCATAGAGATGGCCATCTTGGATAGCGATGCGAAAAAATTCGGGGATAAATAGCGCATTAAATCCAAGGATAACCGACCATGCAGTAAGCACCCAGAACAGTCGGCTTTCCCGAATTCGATTGAAAAAAGCCTTATGGTTCATGCCTCACCTGCCATCGTTTGCATAAGGGTTCGATCACTCACCGCATGGTCATACTCGGCCACTTTTGCGCGGTCGCGCAAGACCACGATGCGGTCGCTGATCCGCACCACCTCTTCCAACTCGGAGGAAATAAAGACGATTGACATACCATCCTTAACTAATTCCAGCACCAACTTTTGAATCTCGGCCTTAGCACCTACGTCGATACCCCGCGTCGGCTCATCGAGGATCAGCAGACGCGGCTGTGTAACCAGCCAGCGGGCAAGGATAACCTTCTGTTGGTTGCCGCCGCTTAAGTTTTTGACCAACTGGTCGGGCGATGGTGTACGAATACCAAGCAGTTTGATGTATTTCTCGGCAATTTCATACTGCTTCTGCGTACTAATAAACCTGAACCAGCCGTAACGGCCTTGCAAGCCAAGGATAATATTTTCGCGAATGCTGAGATCGCCCACAATCCCCTCGGCCTTGCGATCCTCAGGACACAGGGCAACCCCGCGCTTGATCGATTCTCGTGGAGAAAACCGCGTAACTGACTGCCCATCGACCAGCAACGTACCACTATCAGGGGTCGCAATGCCAAAAAGCAGACTTGCCAGTTCGGTGCGACCGGAGCCAAGCAACCCTGCGATCCCGAGCACTTCACCAGTGCTCATGGTCAGATCAAGTGGTTCCAGCATGCCGCTCAAGCCGAGACCGCTGGCATCGATCAGCCGTCCCTCATCGGGCTGGCGCTCGACCCGCGCTTTGTCATGAGCCAGCGCCTGCAATTCGCCGACCACTCGCCCGAGCATTTTGGCCACTAGTTCAACCCGTGGGAGATCGGCGATATCGAAGCTGCCAACGAAACTCCCATTGCGCAGAATAGTCACCCGATCAACGATTTCGTACACTTGATCTAAGAAATGTGTGACAAATACAATCCCGATGCCCGCCTGCTTGAGTGTCCGCATGACTGCAAAAAGCCGCGCAGTTTCGTTGACATCCAAGCTTGAGGTTGGTTCATCCAAGATTAGAACTTTGGCCGAGGCAATCTCAAGGGCGCGGGCGATCGCAACCATCTGTTGGATCGCGATCGAGTAGATTCCGAGCGGCTGGGTTACATCCAACTCGATACCGAGTCGCGCTAGTGCTTGGCGAGCCAGTTCATTCATCTTTTTCCAGTGGATACCGCCAAAGCGCCGTGGCTCGTGGCCGAGCATAATATTTTCGGCGACAGAAATATTGGTGCAAAGATTAATCTCTTGATACACCGTGCTGATACCAAGCTCCTGAGCATGCTGCGGAGATTTGATCCGGATAGCCTTATTTTCCAGCTCAATGCTGCCCGTGTCGGGATGCTCCACACCAGTGAGAATTTTGATCAGGGTAGATTTGCCAGCACCGTTCTCGCCCATCAGGGCATGGATCTCGCCTTTTCTCAGCGTAAAATCGACACCTTCGAGGGCGACGACCCCGGGAAATGCTTTGGAAATACCTTTGACGGTGATAAGATTCTGCGGATCAGCCATAACGATCACTCGCCTTTCCCATAGCGCCGATTGACCTCGCTGGGGGAGCTATCGATTCTCCCCCAGCAGCGTTTGGCGGCTAGTATTTGCGCGTTGGCAACAGCTCTGCGGCGTTTTCTGGATAGTAGACCGTTTCATTGGTGATTACTTCTGGCTCAACTGGCTGACCATTCATGAGCTTCAGTGCCAGTTCGAACACCTGTGGGCCAAGCAATGGGTTACATTCAACGTCAGCTTGGAACCAGCCATCAACCATAGCCTGGAAGCCCCCGCGTGTACCGTCCACCGACACAATCTTGAGATCGCCAGGTTGGACACCAGCTGCCTTGAGGACTTCGATCGCGCCGATGCCCATATCATCGTTGTGGATAAATAAACCCTGAAAATCTTTGCCGGGGGTGTATTTTTTCAGCAGCGCCTGCATCACAGGGACGGCCTCAGCCCGAGTAAAATTACCAGTCTGCGAGTCGAGGATGGTGATATTGGCATTGAGTTTGTTGCGCAAACCCTTGGCTCGCCCGACTGCGGCACCGGAGCCAGTGGTTCCCGACAGTTCGAGGATCACGCCGCCGTTTGGCATCATCTTGTTGAACTCTGCGGCAGCCCGCTCGCCTTCCAACACCATATTGGAACCGATGTGGGTGCTATACAGAGATTTATCGGCGCTCACGCTGCGGTCAACAATAATCACTGGAATTCCAGCATTCTTGGCCTCGGTCAGAACAGCATCCCAGCCATCCTCAACCACTGGTGGCAGTGCAATCACATCCACGCCCTGCTGGATACAGGCTCGCACAGCTGAGATCTGATTCTCTTGTTTCTGTTGGGCATCGGAGAAGACCAGTTGCTTAATTCCAAGGGTTGCCGCTGTTTCTTTGATCGAGGCGGTATTGGCGGTGCGCCAGTCGCTTTCAGCCCCAAGCTGCGGATAGCACAGCACCATATCGCTGTAGGTTTTGGCTCCCGTCGCTGGTGCGTCTGCCGGAGCAGTGGGTGTATCTTGGGCACCACAACCGACTAGCCCAATGATAACCAGCAGCGCCATCAGACGCGTAGCGAATGATCGTGAAATGCTCATGGAACGTCCTCCTTAGAGAAAACCTAGCTAGCAAACCGTCGTTATCGGCGAGAAAAAGTCTTACTGAATGTTGCCTAGCGCCTCGCCAGGCACGGCGTGATACGCGGTACGCAACCTGTGCGAACCTAAGAATGATTTGATTAGTCACGCGGACTTCATGGCTCAAAAGGGTTTCAACGGTGGGAGGAAATTACCTAATATTTGCGCCTAGGCAATTCCTGTGCGGCGGTATCCTGTCGGTATACGCCCTCGATCGGCTTGATCCATTTCTCGACTGGTGTATCATTGGCCAAGTGTAGCGCTGTCTCGAAGAACAGTGGGCCAAGCAGCGGGTTGCACTCGATTGTGGCGTTCAGCTTGCCAGCAATCATCGCTTCGAAGGCGGCTCGCACCGCATCAATCGAAACAATCTTGATATCGATGCCAGGCTGTAGCCCATATTCCTCAATGGCCTCGATTGCACCAAGCGCCATGTCATCGTTCTGAGCGAACACACCGTCGATGCTGCGGCCATGCGTTCGCAGCAACGCTGCCATTTCTTCTTTGCCACGGGCGCGAATGAAATCGCCAGACTGGCTGTCGAGCACCTGCAGACCAGGATATTCCCGCAGGCATTCCTGAAAGCCAGTACCTCGCCCGATCATCGGTGCAGATCCTTGGGTGCCTTCCAAGATGACGATCGACCCTTGGCCATCGAGCAGTCTGGCCATCTCGCCACAGGCTCGCCGACCCTCTTCAACAAAGTCCGAGCCGATTCGCACACTGTAGAGATCGTCTGGTACATCGGCGTTGCGATCGAGCAGAATCAGCGGGATGCCAGCCTGTTTCACCTCGGCAAAAACCTCGTCCCAGCCCGTCTCAACCACTGGCGAGACTCCGATGACATCGACACCTTGGGCAATAAATGAACGGATGGCCTTGATCTGGTTTTCCTGCTGCTGCTGGGCATCGGAAAGATCCAATTCGACACCAAGCTGGTTGGCCGTATCTTGGATCGAGCGCGTGTTGGCGGTGCGCCACTCGCTTTCGGCTCCGATTTGAGCAAACCCGACAACCAACTCAGGATAGGTTTTGGTCTGAACATCGAGTGGGGATGCTGTCGCTCCGCTGGCGCTAGGTGAGGAGCCGCCGCACGCCGCCAGAGTCCACACCATAGACAGTGCGATAACGCGGCGGTAGAGTGCAAGGGCTTTCATTGGGGAGCGCCTCCTTTGGCGATTTCCAGACCAGACGTGGTCGGTAAACTGATCGATGGGCTACTGTGGTTAGTATAGCAGTTGGGCGGGAGCGAACAAGCCTTATTCCTACGCAGAATATCTGCTATTTTAACGATTTTTTACCGATCGCAGTGTCTAGTTTTTTAGCCTAGTGTTTGATTTTTTACGATCATCGCCCTAAGGAGTAGCAAGTGCCAGCGGCAATTGAGCGACGCTTCCACGCTGCCGTGGGATGATCAGCGCCACACATGTACCACGTCCATGTTGGCTTTCGATCGACAGCCCATAGTCGGAGCCATAGTAGAGCTTGATCCGCTGATTGACATTGCTGATGCCATAGCCATCCTCAACGACCTGCATAGCACCTGTCATCCAGAGGTTCCCCGCCGCCAGCAGCTCCCGCACATGGGCGAGCCGTTCTTGAGTCATCCCAATACCGTTGTCTTCGACCTCGATTCGCAACCGATCACCATCGAGCCAGCGGCCACGCACTACAATCATGCCACCATTGCGCTTGTTCTTGATCCCGTGGTAGAGCGCATTCTCTACTAATGGTTGGAGAGTCAACTTGAGCATCTCGCTATTACGGGTGTCATCGGGAATATCGATCTGGTAGTCGAGAATATCACGGTAGCGAATCTTTTGGATCGCCAGATAGCTTTCGATATGGGCGATCTCATCATGAAGCGTGATCCAATCCCGGCCTTTACTAAGCGTGATTCGGAAGAAACGTGACAGCGCCGCAACTAGATCGACGATCTGCGCTGTACGCTTGGCTTCGGCCATCCAGATAATCGCATCAAGGGTGTTGTAAAGGAAATGCGGGTTGATCTGAGCCTGAAGCACTCGCAGTTCAGCCTTTTTGAGATTCTCGTGCTCTTCAAGTTTAGCATCGAGCAATTCTTTGATCTTGCCGACCATAATGTTGAAGCTTAACCCCAACTCAGTGATCTCATCGGCGTTATCGGCGATTACCAGTGCCTCGAGATCCTGACGAGCAATCGTCGTAGTCACGTCGTGCAGCTTCTTGATCGGAACATAGATACTTTTTGAAATCCGCCAAGCAGCAACGATCGAAAAGAGGATCGAAGTCATAATCACAGCTAAGCCACCAATCGCCCAGCGGGTCAGGTCGCTTTGCATGGCCTGATATTGCTGCTGAGTGCGATTAACCTCAAAAAGCGCATACGCCTGCACATTGCCCTCGATCAGCTGAGTGATACTACGGATCTCTTCCATCAGCACCAAATTCTCGGCAAAGGTTTTGTTCTGGGCGATCTGAATGCCGACCTGATCGATCGAACTACGGAGCGTTTGCAGCGTGTGCTGAATAATGCGCAGCTTGACCCGACCTTTTTCCGAACTGGAGTTATCGATCATCTGCTCGATGCGATGGTCAACATCGCCCAAGATCGCATATTGAGTGCCTTGGGCAAACGGTTTCTTACCAGCGATGATCTCCCAGATCTCGGCATCAATCGATGGCTTGATATAACCGTTGATGCTATTGGCGGTGGTAATATTCTGAATAAGCACGTCATATTGGGTCTTGTATTCTAGACCAGGGACAATTAGGAAGACATATGGCACGCTCATTAGGATGACCACCATCAGCAATGCTAGCAGAATTTTATCGCGGATGGAAAGTCGCAGACGAAGCCGAGGAGCCGCAGATCGTTTAGTCAATGCAACTGCGATAGGCGCACGATTTGGCAAATGCTCATCCATCAAAAACATCCTCTCGCAATCTGTTCTCGTTAGGAGTGTCGGCGGAATTCATTGGGTGGTTGCCCAACAACCTTACGAAACACCGAGTAGAAATAGCGCGGGTTCTGATAGCCAATGCGATAGGCGATCTCGCTGGCGGTCAGCGAGGTTGAACGCAGCAGTTCGATGGCTTTGCGAATGCGGACATGGGTCAAGTAGTCAATAAAGGTCTCGCCCACCTCGCGCCGAAAGACAGCACTGAAATAGGTTGGGCTAAGCAACACATGAGCAGCTGCCTGGCTCAGCGACATGGCAGGATCGGCGTAGTTGGCATCGATATAAGCGCGAGCTTTCATGACGATTGCACCACCGTGGAGGTGATCGTGGTCGTATGGCTCGACTTCCACTGGGGGTTCGAAGCTACTGATCTGCGCCAGCGCTTGGGAAAACGATTGGGAGATCAAGCTGAGTCGCTCGGTTGGGTCGCCGCTGCCGATCATAGCCCGACAGCCAATCTGCTCGGCCACGCGCTGGCGCAGGGCAGCGGCCAGCCCATCCGCCCGCTGGATCACGTCAACCCGGGTCTCACCCTTGACAATCAAGATCGTGTCTTCCATACCATGCTTAAAAGCCACAACCGAGCGCGACTCACCCAAACTTGCGGCGACGATCGCATCGATCTGCTGGTAGACGGTATATAGCGGTGCTACTGTGGCACTAGGAGGCATGGCATGCATCACCAACACCTGATACCATGGGGCCAAAAGATCGATTTCAAGGCTGCGTGCTTGTTCCATGAAGTCGGTTATCGAGCTACTACCAGCTACGAGGTCAAGCAAACAGCGTTCGCGCAACACTGGTTGATGGGTGGACATCTGCGCATGGAGCGCATCAAGGTGTTCCCTAGCTTGGCGTTCCTGATCGATCTGGCCAGCGATCTTGCGTAACGCTGCCAGCAGATCTTGGGCAACAATGGGTTTCAGCAGATACTCAGTAACCCCGATTTGGATTGCTTCCTGAGCGTAGCGAAACTCATCATGGCCGCTGAGGATCATGATCTTCGTCGTTGGCAGCGTCTCCTTCAGAATTCGACAGAGCTGTAGGCCATCCATAAACGGCATCTTAATATCAGTAATCACGATATCAGGCCGTCGCTCACGAATAATTGGGAGGGCAATTTCACCATCGGAAGCCTCGCCGCAAAACTGATAGCCCGCCGCTGCCCAGTCAATCGCGTCGCGAATCCCTTCGCGGGCTATGATCTCGTCCTCGACTAAAAAAACTTTGTAGTTCATCGTTGCGCCTCTCATGCATCGTCGCACGATCATCGTCGTCTAGCGCCTCAGATATTTAACCACAAAGCATACACGAAAAATACTATTTTTGAAACTAACCTTACCGAGCCAGCCTGAGATCATTAATGTGCTACGGTAGCACGCTTCCCACGCTCCTGCCATAATCAGTAGATCGGCCATAGACATCCATTAGCCTAAATCCTATTTGCCCGAGGATGTCCATAGCACGGACATGCTCAGGCAAATAGGATTATGTCAATTTAATAATGCGATGTATTATTGATTAAGCGTTACAAATGGCATAAACACCACACTTGGGGACTGATTATTGGCTGGGGCTGTCCAAGCGCGAGAACCTTCGGTATTGCCATTAATATCAACTGCTCGCACAATAATGGTTGTTTCAGGCGCTACTTCAAATGGTTGGCTATAGCGTGTCCACGTTGTTTGGCTAGGCAAACGATACTCCAAGCCACGCACCCCTCGGTCATCAGTAGCACTCAGGGTTGCCAGCCACATCAGCTTAGTTTGAGTAAACCCAACCGTCGAAACAGGCGCTTGCTGATCGGTAAAATCAAATGAAGCCTGCGCTAAATTGTTCGCTAAAGCTTGTTGCCCCGCAATTGAAGGGTGATAGTAATCGGCGGTGATCAGGGTTGGCGAAATCGGCGAGTTAAACAACAGGTTTTGGTCAAAGCGGCAGCGCAAATAATTGTTACAAACTTCACTCAATTGGGTGTTGTAATCAACAATTCGTTGGCGAACGCGTTGGCGACGCTCCACATCGGCAGGTGCAGTCGATTCAGGGTTCGCAAACATCGATTGACAAACACTAAATTGGCCCCAAATAAACCGCGCAGTCGAGTTATCCTTAAACGTCTGCCAGACCTGGAAGATATCAGGAACGCTGGCGACAAAAACCCGAACCTCAGGTTCATTGGTGGTTAATTGATTTAAGCCATTCGTGATCTGAGTGCGATAATCAGTCACGCTGGTCATCGCTCCTTCGCTCGAGCGACAAATATCGTTTGCCCCCATCAAGATTGTGGCATATTGGGCGTTGGCTGGCTCAGCACCATTGACTTGGCCAACCAAGGCGGTCATGCTGGCACCGCTCACCGCCGCATTGGTCGCGGTAACACTCCCCGTTGCCGTGCGAATCCGCTCAGTCAAACTATTAACTTCTGGGCTTGTGCCAGTTGCCCAGCTATATTGGGGCTTATCACCAATCTCGGCAATATTGCCATCAGCGAGGAAAGCTCTGGTAATCGAATCACCAAAGGCAACCACCCGTTGGGGATAACCTACAACCGCAGGATCAATCACATCACCTGCCGGCTGGGCAGATGTTTGACCAATACTGGCAACCACCAAACCTACCAATAATCCGATCGTTATTCGACGCATACAGAATCCTCATATCCAACTCAGAATTGAGTTGACTACATAGTACTTTAGCAAGCTTTTGCGCCCCCAAGGAGCAGATTGATGGCAGATTAACGGCAAACTTGCAGCAGATTAACGGCAACCTGAACGCTCCTAGCAAAATAGGGCGTACATCCCAAGTGTCGTAGGCTTGGAAGATACGCCCTAGTTGGCATCGTTAATGAATGATCTAGCCTTGTTTGAAACAGACGCTTTCACTACCTTCGATCATTTGCAGAGCAAATTGGGCTGAGGTAAACGAAGCTTGCGCCACAAGTTGTTGCATCGCAGCGGCAAGTTGAGCCAAACCTACGACTGCATAGGCTTCGTTCTGCCAAGGAATGCTCGTAACAACTTGGTTGGTTTCGGCTCCACTAGCATCACGTAGTTGTTTATGCAAACTAGGATATTGCTGTGTCGCTGGATCAAAGCCAAAGTGCATGGTTTCAGCATGCAGTTTGAAGTTTATACTGGCTAAATCGCCAGCAAACAAACCAATCAGCACACTATCGGCCAAGGTTTCTAGCCGAATTTGATCGATTTTTGCCTCGGCTGCATCGCACGCTTCGATAATGATATTTGGCCAGCCTGCCACAACTGCCGAGCGCAGGATAAAGCCAGTTACGGTTGGCAGACCTCCTAGCAACGTCGGTAGATCAAGTGCTTGCTCATGGGTTAAATCGCCCGTCGTCGCGCGGCCAATGCTTAATGCTCCATCAAATAAGCAGGCCAGCCAATTTGGATCAAGCCGAAAGAAGCGAATTGACTCATTTGGCAACATGGTTTCATCGGGCACAAGGTAATTGAATGGTACGCCTTGCAATTGTGCTAGCCCCTTGAACCATGCTTGAACATCAGCGGGAGCAGCGGTTGCTAGGCTGCGGCTTTGTAAACGCTGCGGCTGAAAACGGGCAGTTGGCGTATTTTGGCTCTTCTTTTGTTGAATTTGCCCACGCTTCCAAGCATACAAACTGGTTGAAATTTGCTTGGTCTGCAACACCATCAAGCGCCCCAATTCCCACGCCGCTGCATACGAAACATCAAACATGCCAGTAGTTGCATCGTAGACCAGTAAACTATCGGCAGCCAAAGCGGGTAAAGGCAGTTGGGCAGTATGGTGGCCTACGCCCAACGGCCCACGATACCACGAGATCGATTGATTGGCTTGGCGCATGCTGTGCGGCAAAAGCGCATAGCCTTGGGCGGCATAACGTTCAGCCAAGGGATTGGTATTGGGAGCAAGTCGCAAATTACTGGGATTATGATTCAAGCCAAGCATCAGATCAGCAAATTGCTGTTGGGCAGCTGGTGGCGAAGCAAACCGCCAACTGCTCAGCACCACCAAGCGAATCAGATCTGAATCGCTGGCTTGTTGGAAATCGAAGCCAGCACTGGTATAGCGATTTTCCAACGAAACCAGAAACACGGTATTAATCTGATTCGGGCCGGGCAAGCGATTACCCAAAATCACCGCTCGCTCCTGTCCGGTTGGCGTGCCATCGTCGCTAATTGCTTGGCGAATATGGGCTTGATAGCCCAAATCGGCATTGCTAGGCAATAGATCGGCCAATAATTGCTTGGCGACATCGATTACTAACACTCGATCATTCGTGGTTTGGCCTGGCTCAAGCGTGAAGCTGGGGAATTTCACCCCAGTATTGACCGATTGCTGCAAATCGCCCAAGGTCATGGTTTGGGCAACTGGCGTTTCATCAGCAGTAAACATCAACAGGCTTAGCCACGGCAAATCTTCATTGTTCGAGTCAGCTTGACGTTCCCACGGCAAGGTCGAACGATTCAAAATCAGGTGTGGCAAAATCGTCGAGTGATCGCTCAGGCTGCCGTCAGGTGGGTAGACTGCATAAATATCCTTGGGATCAAGGCTAAACCGCTCGCCTGCAACCTGAAAATTGCGCGTTGTGCTAAACACTGTCTGCGGAATTTTAGGCTGTGATGGCTCGTTGGTCGAAATTTGATGGGTTACGACAACCTGATACAAACCAGTTTTGAGGCTGGGCTGATGAAATTGGCTAAATTGCAGTTTGTCGTTGGTTACTTCTATTGGATCTGCCATCGGTGTATCCTCAGCAATTACAAGTTTTCATCAGCGTAACTACCAACTTGCGGCGCAATCACATAACTTTGCGCCAAGCTCGCTTGCAGATTGATCGGGCAATCCAGCCCAAAGGCAGCCAGTAAACTCTCACGGGTGGCACTTGGCTCCTGCGCATTTAGGGTTGTGCTAATCGTGGTGCGTCGTTGGGCATCATCAGCAGTTTGGGCCACAAATGGTCGATCAGCTTGCCAAGCAAAACCATCGGCTACGGTTTGGGTGTTGTATTCCAAGTAGCTTTGGTTGATGGCACTGGTGCTGCCAGGTGCTGGTGGTTGCTGAGGCCGAATTTCAAAGCCAGCAATTGCATTCGGCAAAATTGGAGCACTCTTCAAGTTGGGTTGAAATTCAGTGCCCCACAAGGCGTTGGGCATACCTTTGGCAATTGGCGTAAGCGCAAAATCGTGCTCAAACGACACACCATTATGGGTAATTTGAATAATCTGATGCGAGGTTAGGCTGCTTGGAGCCACCGCCATTGGAGCTACCCCGACATTCAGAGCGTAGCTTGAACCAAAATTGACCGCAGTTTGGCCAAAGCTAGCACTGGTGGTTGGAATCAAGCTGTTGGTGGTGAGCAAAAAGCTTGAGGGATTGATCACCCAATCGCAGGTTGGATCGCCTTGTGGCGTTTGCACCAAGCCTGATCCAACCGCGACCCCACAAACCGCCGTTGGATCAGGCAAGAATGAGCTATTAAAGCTCGTCCAATCGATCGGTTTGGGAGTTTTGGCGGCGGCAGCCCCAAAGCTAATATCAAAACTAATAATATCGAGGTCGATTCGCGCTGTGCCCGAGAAATCTGGCCCCCAAATATGCAAATCGGCTCCCACATCGGCTGTGATATGGTGAGTACCAAATAAATGGAAAGTATACGATACCCCTATATCAACGCTCAAACGGGCATCATAATGATAGGGCTTCCAGCCAAGCAAGAAATCGGCAGCAGCATTAAACCATGCTTTTAGGTTGCCGCTCTGCCAGGTTGCTTGCAAACTACCACCAGCCATCAACAACGAGCCAGTCAAGGCAAAATACATTCCGCCTTTGAGAATCAGCGAGCTATCAATTTGCCAATTGAAGCCAAGCCGTGGCACTTGCGGATAATGCGGCGGAATCGTAAAGCTGGGATGATAACCACCCAAGGTCAGCACAAAATCGCCAGCATGCTCTTTGGCAAACCAAGCATAGAAGGCAAATCCGCCAGTCAGATGGCAGCTACGCGAGAGCAAATATGAAGCTGAAGTCAATTGTGCTCGCACACCCAAAAAGCCCTGATCGGGGATGAAGCTCGCCACCAAGGCCATTTGAATTTCGGCCAAGGGGCTGATGGTGCTGGCTAAATCGGGAGTAGGAATAATCGCGGTTGAAAGCCCGAGCAAATCAACCTCGAAATGTTGGCCAAACGAGACCGTCAGCAAGGCAAACGAATCGATCAAGCGGAATGAGTTGAAGCGAATCCCAGCGGTCAAGAACATTTCGCCAATTGAAGGCGGAATATACTGGCGCAGTAGAGCTAACTCAGTTTGGATCGTTTGTTGCGGATCGCTATTGACCGTCGATGGCGGCCCACTGATCGCCTCAGCTACCAAGGGGAAACTGGCAATTTGCTCTATCGGTGGCACAATCAGGCTACGATTATAGCCAAAGCCTGCACTCAAGCCCGTAACAAAGAAGAAGGCCGGGCCGCCCAGTGGAAAATCAAGCACCGCATACACAAACAACGAAGGATGATCATCAAGATAGGCATATGAGCCAATCGCCCCAAGGCTGAATTGTTTGACTCGCAGCGTGGCCATGCCATCATATTCATCGTAGGTTTTACCTTGATTGGAAACCGTGGTATGCACAAATGCGCCGCCAATTTCCACCACTGCATTGCGATAATCCAAGCCTAAGCCTTGAATGCGAAAACTTGGACTAAATACATTCAACGGTGAGCCAAAGCCCAAGCCCTCAACCGTCAGGGTTAAGCCAGCCGCTGTGAGCGAGGCATCAAGCAAAAACCACAAGGTTGAATCTTGATATTGCACGCCGATGCGTTCAAAGTAGACAGGACCAAAGCCTTTTTTAACATCGAACCATTTGGCACTGGCATTGCTGGTCACCACGCTGGTGGTGCTGGTTGGTGGCGTTGGCGGCGTAACTGTACTACTATCGCCAGCCAGCGGCATGCTCAAGGCTTGGGTCGAAGTACCAAAATCAATCAAGGCCGAGACGGTAATGCCTTCGACCAACGGGCTAGGCAAGGCTAAAATGTGTTGAGTTGCCAACACCGTATTCAACTGGCTCACCACGGTGGCGGGGAAATCCAGCGAGGCGATCAACACTTGTAAATCTTGGACTGCCAAGGTTTGATTGCTTGGGAAGGCCTTGCCGACTAATGGTAAATCGGAGAGATTCAAGCTGGCTGCTAAATCGAAGCCAAAAGCAAAGCGGGTTTGGGTATCTTGTTGATAAGCAAACAGCACATCCTTGAGATCAATCGTGAGGCTTTCGGGAATGTAGGCGGCCACATCAGTCGAAACAAACCCAAGCAACTCCTTAACACTGATACTGGCTTGATCGCTGGTATGACTATAGGTCGCGATAAACAAGTTTGAGTTGGGATCGCTGGCAAATTGCAGCGTAAAGATTAAGCTGCCGATTTTCAGCGTACCACCGAATTTGGTGGTATAGCCTTGTTGCGTATGAAGAACATCAATCGTAACAGTTATGTCGAGTTCTTGATTATTGATCGGAAACTTAGCTTCACAGGCAAAGTTAAAATCATAGGTATCGCTGGCAAAGCGAATATAGATTTTCTCAAGGGTCAGTTCGGCAATCGGCTGAGGGATCGTCGATGGCGCACCGCTGAATGATTCAACAATTGCACTAATCAAATGACCAATTTGCATTGGCTTAATCGAAGCATCATCGATATACAACAGACTATTACTATCGGTTGCGTCAAGCGTGCGGCCTGTAAATACCCATGCACCATCTTCGTAATCAACACTCACATCAAACGGTGCATCAGCAAAAATCAGCAAGGTCTCGCCAAACCCAGTCACCGAGTCAGTTTTTTGAGTGATTTGCAGTGCGATCCCACGCAATCCCAAGGCGACCGTCCCAATATACATCGTCCAATCAGTATCGATCTCCATGAAAAAATCGTAGTAGCCTTGGCTTGGCACGGTGCTAACTTTCAGTTTGCTAATGGCCAAGGCTGGAAAGCTAGCGGGATTACCAAAATATAGCGTGATCAAGGCCGCCAAATCGATTGGAGTGCTCGAATCAAGCTGGCCAAAGAAGCCAAAATCAGGCAAAAAGACTTGGAGATTAAAGCGCAAACCTTGGATTGTAATATGCCCAAGCATGGCAACTGTCCGCAAGCGTAAGGCATAGGGATTGAACTGAACTGATACCTGATCGATTGAAACTTCGCTTAAACCCAGGGCATTCAGGCCTGATTGAATGCTTGCTTGTAAACTGCTCCCACCAACAATTCCGGCCATTGTATCGAGGCTGGGCACAAGATTGCCGTTATTTGGCACAACCAACAACTGCCAATTTTCTTGCCCCAACAGCCCAATTTCAATGCGATATGGCTGATCAAGCACCAATGTGCCATGGATATTGCCCTGCAGTTGATAGACCCAACCAAGCCGAGGATCAAGCACAGTGCTCGTTTGGAGGGTGATCCCAACCCCAGTAATCGCCACCCATCCTTCAATAATTGTCCAGGTTGTATTGAGATCAGAAGTAATCGTAAAGATCGTTGGCACAGCCAGATTTGGACCAAGCGAAAGGTTGGTTGTCGAAAGTGGCCCTGACTGAAATTGATCAAGCAATGGCAGGAAGGGGGTTAATTGCCCACCACTTACGACATTTGCTAAAGTTGCTAGCGCCACAACACTATTAGCATTGGCAGCTTGTTGCCAATCGATTTGCAAACTAGCTGGGTTGAACGTACCATCAAGCGCTAATTGCAACGATTGATCAATCGCTAAAACTCCATTGGCGGTGAGGGTTGCCGTAATTGTTGTCGCTTGAGTATAGGTAATCAGTACATGCTGAACATGCACAAGTTCACCATTTGTTCCAGGCACAGGCCAATCAAGTGCGACGTTACCCGTCACCGTTAACGTTGTAGTAGGATCGTCTGGGGCAATAACTGGCTGGGTTATTAACAATTGCCCTGATGGCAACAGACTAATAAATGTTGCCAGACTCGGATCAGTTGCCAAGGCTGGAGTCAGAGCAAGCTGATCAGTTTGGACGGCAGCCAAGAGACTGCTGCGCAATTCACTAAGGGTTGTCATCAGCATGGCTCCTAATAGCTTTTGGCTTGATTAACATTTCGATAAACCAGATTGTAGAAACCAGCAACAAACGGCGTAGCATTCACAACCGCTTGCGTTGCCGTCGCAACATTACCAGTGTAATTTGCTAAGGTTAATGTTTTCCCCGCAATTGCCCGAATACTAAAGATATTGCCGTTCATATAAATCATCGCTGCAATCCCCGCAGCCAATGCAGCATCGGGAGCATTCATGCCATTAGCAGTTGCGACATTAAATAGCCAATCCATCATTGGGTCCGTTTGAATCGTTGCTGTAAATACTCCAAATATCCCATTAGTTTGCAGTGGGACGGCGCTAATGCTTTGGGCAACCGCCATCATGGCAGCTTGGGCAACGGTCGCGGTATTGGTCTTTCTAGCCCCAAAGGCCGCAGCAATCGCATAGCCAACATTCGGCAAAACAATCGCATTGGCAATCGTAGCCGCACCATTGCGCATAGCGACCGCAGCCTGAGCCGCAGCCTGAGCCGTCGGCTGGGAAGCTCCACCGTTAGCGCCATTAATTGCGGCTTGCTCAATTTGAGCAGCACCAAGATTCGTAAAGGCTGCCCCGATAGCTTCAGCACTCCCATAGCCAATCTCTCTAATCCGATCACCATTGTCAATCAGGCTGATCGCTTGGGCGATCGCAGCAGCGTTGTTGCCAAGTTGAGCTTGGGCGATTGCCGTCTGAATGACCCCAACTCCGCCATGATCAGGGCCAGCCCAAGCGATTGCCGAGGCAATATCAAACCAAGTTTCGTTTGATATTGCGGTTGTTTGACTGACTAGGTCTGGATCGATTTGGATCGTGGTGTTTAATCCAAAGGCTGCCGCTAGCGCAGCCGATATGCCATAAACCGCACCAGCATCGGCAATGGTTGCAGCTTGTAATCCATTGATATTCAGTAATGGAGCAAGCGTGGTAACCAGTGCATCGACGGCACGATAACCATCGCCCACCACCGAATAACCTGATTGAGCTTGGCTAACCTGAATTCGGGTATGACCTGGCACCGCAGCCGGCACAGCTGGCGGATTAGCAGCTAATGATGTTACAACCCCAGCATTAAAAAGGTAGGGTGATGTAAGCATTAAATAGCTTGGAATGGCGTTTTGCGGAGCCAACGGTGGCTGTGGCGGATGCTGCGGTTGGTTATTTTGGTTAATTGTATCGGCATATAAAATTGGCCGCGATTCATAGCCATCAAGCACATTTGCCACCCGTGCCGCCGGGTGTTCAAAACGATTACTGCCACCACTACCCGAATTGGAAATTAAGGCCGTACCTGGCCGCAGGGTATTTAAAAAGAGCCGCGAGGTCGATTTAGCCGAACCATGGTGGCTGGCTTTCATGACCTGCACCCGATTTTGCATCGAATCGTTTTGGTTGAGATAGTTAAGAATTCCATCATAAAAGGGCTGTGGATTTTGGAGTGATTTCCGATTCACCGAGCCATCTTCTTGGGTCGATTCAATATCACCGCCGATGTAATACCGAAAATTACCAAATTGAATTAAAAAGGCTAAGCTTTTGGTATTGTCATTAGCATTTTCATCGCGAGCGGTTTGATTCGCACCAATCCCAAGAAAGCGGTTTTTCTCCGATACAAAGTTCATGCCCCCTGGTTGTTGGACATATTTATTGGCAGCAATACAATGAATCGTTGGCGCATTCACTGGCGGATTCGACTGATAGCCATTCCCAACTTGATCATTGCCCCACATGATTTCTTTGCCAACCAGCCAATTAGCAGGCCAATAGTTATGCCCCCCAAAGGCTTGTTGGTTGGCCTGAGGTGGGATAATCGGGTTCCAATTATTATCGAATGATGTAATTTGAAAGCTATTCACGTCGGCAGTCAGCCGATGAACATTCGGCAAATTTGCCAATTTTGCAAGATACCGCGGATAGAGTTGCTTGAATTCGCCATTCGCATTGGTTTTGCGTGAGGTGAATTTCGGTGTATTGGGTGGTTCACCCTGATCAAAAATTGTCGCATGATCATAGCGTCCGGCCACATTGGTCAGTGAAAGCAAGCCCACAATCCCACCAAAGTGGTCATCATCATAGTGGGTTACCACAATCACATCAACGGTCGGCACGGTCAAACCAGCAATATAGGTATTGACCACATCAGTAGACGAATTTCTTCCACCATCAATCAGCACCGTTTTGGTGGTATTTCCATCAGTTGCAACCACTACGGTTGAATCACCATTGCTGCCAAGATCAATATGGTGAATAGTTAAACTCCATGGCATATGCAACCCTCCTATTGTTTCATAATGTAGCAAAGCGCATAGAAGGGCGGGCGATTTTCGTGGGCTTGGTTGCCACCATTTTCATTGATCACGAGTGAGTGCGCGTGATTGCCAGTCGTATCGGTATTGACACTGCCACGCCAACGTTCATCATTTGGGTCAGCATTTCTGCCGCCACCAAAGCCCATATCAACGGTAGTATCACCCCAAATCCGTCGCCGACGTTTGGCTAAACCATCAGCATCAGTGCCTTCCATCCAATGGTTATGATCACCAGTAACATTGGTCGAGCCACTATGGTTATGACGTGGCATTTGATCAGTTGATAATACGACGGTATCACTGCCGCCCATGAGGCCTACAGGATAGGCAGCGCCAGCCCCAACCACAAAGCGATTACGCAAATCGGGTGTACCGTTTTGGCCATTACACAACACCCAGCCACCAGGCAACGCATTATCCGCCCCCGACCACATATTAATTGTGCCCGAAGGAATTGGGCTGCCATTGAGTGAGCTAGCACCAGGATTGAGCACAATCCCATTAGCCAAACGCACCGTCCCATCATCACCATTAACCACCGCTACCAACAGCCAATTACTTGGAACAAAGAACGATGCTGTGGTATAACAGGTAATTTGGTAGCTCACGGCATTTTCGTTGCCACCAACCGTATGCACTGCATATAAGGCTTCCCACGCCTTGAGTACAATTCCTTCGGCATTGCACGAACGCACTTGGTTATCGTAGACTTGATCGGCGGTAAGATCGCTGGTTGGTTGAATTACATTGACATGGCCAGTTGCAAAAGAAATTGAGCGCTCCATCGAAATTGCAATAAAGCGTTGGCTCCATTTCAAGCGATTATTAATCCCGTTCCAGGTTACGCGCCCGCCGCCAGTAAAGGCAAATTGGGCTTTGGTGTAATCGTTGGCAGCACCACTCAATACCCCAGTTCCAGTATCTAAGCCAGTTCGCGGCGCGGTTGTGCCAATCCCAGTGTTACCACCAGCCTGCAAAAAGAGTCGGCCATCTTTAACGCCCGTTTCAGCGATGTTAAAGCCAGCTTTCCCGCCCCATTTCTGATTAAAATGCCACTTGGTCGCCCCATTCAAATCTTCAAAGCTGACTAATTCTTCCGACGAGGCAATACCACGCACCGCTAAGGCACGAGTTGGGGTATTTGTGCCCACACCAACGCGTTGATTATTCGTCACAATCAACGGGGTTTTGTCGATTGAGACCACAAAGTAGCCATCACGATAGCCTGGCAAATTTTCGTAGAGCAAATAGAGGTTGGCCGCACCACTTGGCAACGACGAAATGATGTTGCTAATGTTCATTTGAATAAAGGCTTCAGCTGCTAACGAGGTTTGGGTGGTGGTAAAAATCCACTCTGCCGATTCAGCGTCTTTGCCGCCAGTCCAGCCATCCAGCGTGATGGCAATTGCATTGACTTGGCTGGTCGTGCCCAAGGCCCAATCACGATGATTTTGGTTATCTTGACTATCGAAGGCGACGATGAAGGTGGTAGGGCTATTGCTGGTGCTTGGGCTAAGCGCCAACGCTGCATCATCAAGCAGGTTGGTGATATGTAAGGTCAGTTGATTCGCAGTCGTGCCATTGTTCAGCACCATATTTGGCCCAACAAAGCCCACATGCAACGGCGGTGTATGCGCACCTTGAGCATTCAGCACCACCAGATTTTGCAAACGGCTGCCAATTAATGGGGTGAGGCTGTTGGCATATTGCAATTGTTGGTAGCTTAATTCGACCCGGGTGTTGCGTGCACCGCTGCTCGCCGAGGCACTAATTGATTGCAGGGCCAAATTCAGGCTTTGGTTGGGGGCCAAACTCCGCGCCTGAGTGCTCAACAAATACAAACTTGTCGTACCATCAACCGCTTGCTCAGTGCTGAGTTTCCAGGTTTGGTCGGTCAGCTTAACTTGGCTCAGCGTCGCCGTCGAGAGCGTGCCAGGCCGAAAATTCAGCACAAAATGATGATTACCCGCTGATGGCGTTTGATCATTGGGCGCAACCACGTTAATGGTGCGCGGCGAGTTATTGCTGATGGTCAAAAAGAGGTTGTAACCTTGAGGATTATCGTCGATGTACAGAATTGAATGACCATCATCATCAAGCAAATTAAAGCCAACTGGATACAAACTATCGAAGGTTGCTGCCGCCGCCGGATCAGCCGCCATCACTTGCAGAATTTCATCAGCCGATAAAGCGCGATTGTAGATTCGTAGGCTGGAGAGTTTGCCGTAGTAGGGAGTTGTATTAGGGCTATATGCGCCAAAGGTTGCTTGGCTTGCAGCCTTAATCGGCAAGGTTTTGCCAGTGGCCTGCGCCCACAAGGTGCCATTGGCATAAATTTGCATCGTGCCGGTGGCAACATCTTTGGTAAAAGCCCAATAGGTCCAGGTGCCTTTGTAATCGCTCGCATTGGCCGCTTGGTTCATGCGATCCCAAGTATTACCATTTGCGCCACAATCGAAATAAACTTGGCCATCACTCCATGGCAAATGCACATTCAGCGAACGCTCATCAGCAGCAGTTAAAGCGGCAATCGCCGAAACACCTGCACCAGGCAAATTTTCTGCGCCATAAGCCCAAAAACTCACGGTGATCGCGTTGCCAGCCGGAATGCTCGCCGGATTCAATTCGAGATAGCCACTGCCATCAAAATCGAGTACGCTACCAAACACGTCATCGGAAACCAGTTGGACTGAGCCATGAGCGATAGCATTGTTATTATTGCCCGAAATATCTAAAACGGTTTGACCCGCGCTTAACGCATCTAATTGCAAATAGACGATTAATCCATCATCAATTGTTGTCATTGCTTGCTTTCCTTTTATTAATTCTCGTTGGTTGGGCTAAGTTTGAGCCAACCATCGTGCAAGGTTTGCGGTGCTTCAAAAGTGGCTTTGGGGCTAACTTGGCCAATCTCGCTGGTTTCTTGCCATTCGCTGGTTGGCTGTTCGAGCCAACTCCAACGATAGCCCGCCTCAACTGGCAATGGCAAATTAATCGCTCCCTGATTGGTCAAAATTGGCGCAGTCAGGAAGGTAATCGCAATTGCACCCAAGGCATCAGCATATTGATCGGCGGGAATCGTAATCGCCTTGACTGGCTGGATGCCGCTGGTTGCATGGACGCTTCCACGTGGATCAAACAGCATCGTCAGATAGCGCGGAGCCGCATTGACCGTTTGCATAATCGCCATATCGGCTTGGTCGTGGGTACGAATCAGCGGGTCGTCAACTGGCAGATCGCTACTTTGCGGCGCATAGAAAATATTGTCGGCATAGCTACCATCGCTGAGTTCTTGCCAATAGCCCACCACACCATCATTTAATTGTTGATATTCGCCGATGCGAATGGGAAATTCGACTTCCGCAAAGCCATCGTCGTCGCGGCTGGTTTGCTGCAAATCGAGACGTAGGGCGCTCCAACTTTGGTGAATTGCTGGCGCTCCTTGTAACTCCAAATCGAGCGAGGTGCGCACCAAGGCAATTGGGCGGCCCAGCAGCAAGGCCAAATCGGTGTGAGCAGCAGCATTTTCGGGGTCGATTGTGTCGAGGGCGTTATCGATCGTTACAATAAAATCGCGCAAAAAGTCACTGGTGCGTTGCAAAAGATACTGCACCATTTGGCGTAAATAGCGATTTCCGATTGCCGCAGGCTCGACATTCGGCCCACCTGGTACATATTGCCAACGCACTTGCGAATCGATAAAGCCCAGCGCTGCACCCGAGGTTGCATAAATCATCAAACTGCCATCAAGATTATTCGGCACAACCCAGCCACAAATTGGCGTGGTAATCGGCGCGTCATTCATCTCCATATCGCCTTGATTGGCCGAAAGCCAGCGCAAATTCACGCGGGCTGGCTGCATCAAGCGTGGCGACAGCCAAATCAGATAATCGCTGCCAGCGGTGGTCATTTGCTGGGTACGAATAATTTGCTCGGCGGCAACATCACGTAATTGACCAAAACTATCAACCAATCGCAAACGATTGAGGCGCATAGCCCCACTACGAATCGGGTTGAAATCGCTAAACATGCGCGGCGCACTACGATTATGATTGGCGACTGCACTAGCAACTTGGTCAGTCCAAGCCTGATAATCGCTAAATCCCAACGGATCGGCCATGGCCAATTGATAGGTTTGTTTGCGCATTAACAAGGCTTGATTGAAACCACCCAACGACTGGGCCAAACAATGAAAATTGGGATCGTTGACCAAGGCGGCGGCCTGTTGCACCGTCGTATCATCGGGATATTGGGCTAAGTAGCTGTTGAGTTGTTGTTGATATTGAGTTTCAGCCCGTGATGAAAGAATGCTCCAACCACTATACAAGTTGGCCGCCGGGGCAATCGCCACTTGGCTGGGCAAAATTGCTAAATCAACGGCATTTTCGGCTAAGCTATAGTTGCTGAAGATAAAATCGGGGTTGTAAGCGCTGGTGTTGGGGTCGAGATTACTATGATGATCCAAAGGAAAGACTTCAACGCCCCATTCCAGCAAAATCGGATTCCACGGCGCTTGGTCGTAGCTAAAAAAGCCCACTTGCTGCGGGGTGGCATTGGCTTTGATCGCCGCCACAGCATTGGCCAATTGCTCAACCACACTCGCATTCATAGGGTGCAAGCTCAGGTTGGCGGCATATTGACAGGCTAATTCACCGTCGCTGCCATGGCGATCGGTTGGTTCAAGCGCAGCACCGGAGAGCAGCAGCACAGGCTCGTTGGGCTGCCAATAGCGCGGCCCACCCATAATTAACAACAGATATTGTTGATTAACAGCCTGAACATCGGCGCTTGCATTAAAATCGGCGACTGCTTGCAAAACCAAATTTATTTGCTGAGCCAGACCGCTGGCAATCGCATTACTCGCCGAATTACCCGCCGAGGCCGCGATTACATTGCCAACCTCATCCCATTGCAAACTGAGTGCGCCAGCACTATTCAACAAATTTGCCAACGGCACAAGATCTTTTTGTTCAACGAAATAGCGCACCAAATCGACATCGGGAAAATCATCGCGGCTCTCAGCTGGTGGATAAGCCGCCAACATATATTTGTACCAATCAAAAAACAACTGTTCGCGTTGTTGCTCGATTAGTTCAAGTGCCCGATCATACTCATGTTGCAGGCTATTTAATTGATTGAGTTGATGGGCCAAGCTCTCAGGCAAACTCACCAAGACGGTTGCATTGGCCGAATCGGCGCTGCCACTGGTTGATTGTGGGCGAACCGACCACAACGAACCGCTTGGAATCGCGTTGAAACTTTTTTCATGGCGGGCGGCTAAAAAGCTGGCTCCCACATCAAGATACTGTTGATCAAGAAACGAGGCCATCAACACAGCTTCTAAATGATCTTCGATTGCGGCTGGCTGGCTTGGGTTGATCGTATTGGCCAAAAAGGCCGAAAGCGCTTCCGTACCAGTATTGCCAACGGCAATTTGCAATGGGGTTGTTGGAATAGGTGCAGCGGCGGGATTGCTTAATTGAATTTGGCAATAACAGCACAGGGCATCCGGGAAATCGCTGCCATCAGGCACAGTTACTGCCCAGCCCAATTGGGCCAACAACGCTGCGCTTAATTCAGCATTACTGCTTCCTTGCAAACTATTGACCAAACTATGCACAACATCTTGGGTAATATCGTTGTACCAACCAAGCACAAGGTATTGCAAATCGCTGGGCACATCGTCGGTGTAGCTATCGTCGTAGAAGCCAAACACACTATAGCAATTGGGGTAAAACGCCGCGAACGTTGGCTCACCATAACCTACGGCAGTCAGCTGGTCTAAATATTCAGCTTGGGGATCGTGCTCTTGCCAGATTGAAAAGGGCATGCGCCGCCCCAAATAGCGAAACGGCTGTTGATTGCCCTCGGCAGCAACTGGGGTAGTCACACTACTAGCAAATTGCCCAGCAGGGTAAAGATAATCGCTCTCGACAATCCATTGTTCTTCAATCTGCAAGGGCGTATTGCCACCACCTCGCGCCCGCAACACCAACCAACGATTGGGCACACTCGGAAAATTGGTGGTTGTACCAACTTGCGTCCCCCGCGTTAGACTATCGGGCAACGCCCAGTGTAAATGCACCCCCGCCTTGAGGGTCGATTGAGCGAATGGCTGACGCACGATCTCTTCGCTAACATTGGCAACATCAGCATTAATATCACGTTGACCATTACTATAAGGCAAACGACTAAAATCGGTCATTGCTTGAGCGACGGCCTGCTCAGTCGGCAGCACCAAGGCATCAAGATACAGCGGAACCATCAACACACTATTCATTATCCCATCCCCGAAATTATGGTAGGAACTTGCCCTACCAAACTTGTTGTGACGCGATCACGGGCAAATTACGGGTTACACCAGCCGCTTGAAATAGCCTAGAGGGTAGCTACGCAGCCATTGCTACTACTAAAACGTTGGAATAATCGAATTGCTGAATTTTTGGAGCTAATTGAGGTCAATTTGGTTGATTTAGCTGGTGTAGTAAGCGCAATAGCGCCGCTAGGCCATCATTTGGCGGCAATTTGGCAATTGGGCTAAGTTGCAACCAAGTCGTGCGCACTCGGTTAATCAAGTGCAGATCAAACAGATCGCCACCATACCAACGCTGCCAAACGATGATCGCATAGGCTGAACGTAACACCGGAGCACGCACCCGCACACTCAATGGGCTATAACGAGCAGGATGCAAATGCACCCGCTGCTGGTCAATTTCACCCCAACGCAACACCCATTCTGAGCTATCATCGAGGTTTAAAAGTTGATACTGGCCGTTGCTTGCCAACCATTCGGCATAGCGAGTAGGGTCATCAATCCCACGCTGTTGCAGTTGGGCAATGATTTGGCTATCGATATCTGCTAGGCTTAGATCACCAAGATATAAATCCATCTGCGAATTGCCGATTTTTTGTAGGGCTGCCAATAAGCTTGATTGATCGTCGCTTTGGAGTGTGGTCAAGGCCTGAAGCGCCCAACGCGCATGATGTTTCCAGCAATTTAAACTCGTCTGAAGCGTCATCGTTCACCCATGCTATACTCAACTCATTCAAGGTTTTGCGAGGATAATTCTATGGCCCAATTTATCGATCTTAGCCATATTGTTGAAGCTGGCATGATTACCTACAAGGGTCTTCCAGCGCCAATTATCTGCGATTTTCTCAGTCGCGAGGCATCGCGCAACAACTACGCCGAGGGAACTGAATTTCACATTGGCAAAATTGAGCTGGTTGCTAATACCGGAACCTATCTTGATAGCCCATTTCATCGGTTTGCCGATGGCAAGGATTTATCGGAATTAACGTTAACCCAAATTGCCGAGCTTGAGGCAGTCCTAATTCGCCATGATCTCGCTAACGGACGGGCGATCGAGGCTGAAGCCTTTGCTGGCTTGGATCTCAAAGGCAAGGCCGTTTTAGTTAATACCAATTGGTCACAACACTGGCGTACAGACCAGTATTTCGAGGGTCATCCCTACCTCACGGCGGCAGCAGCCGAATATTTGGTTCAAGCGCAAGCCACTCTGGTTGGTATCGATTCTTATAATATTGATAACACTGACACGAATACACGACCTGTGCACACCATCTTACTCGGTAACAATATCCCAATTGTTGAACATCTTTGCCAGCTTGATCAATTGCCAAGCAGCGGCTTCCATTTTTCGGCAGTTCCAGTTAAAGTTAAACAATTTGGCACATTTCCAGTTCGAGCCTACGCTCGGATCGATTAAAAGGATAGGACAATGAGCGACCAACCAGCTTACGAAACACCCTTGCCATTGTTTGTCTATGGAACCTTACGCACTGGTGAATATAACTGGAAAATCTACCTCGCAGGCAAAACTCGTAGCGAAACTCCCGCGATTGTGCAGCAACATCAGCTCTATGCCAATCGCTACCCCTATATGATTGTCGGCAAAGGTAGTGTGATCGGTACATTGGTTGAAATTGAGCCAGCACTCTATGAAACGGTCATGCGCGAAATCGATGAGCTAGAGCAATTTCGGCCTAATGGCAACAGTTGGTATTTACGGGTTGCGCGTTATGTGAACGTTGGAGATCAGCAAATCCTAGCTTGGATGTATTATGCCAGTGAGCGAGTTACCCAGTATTTAACCAATGATCATCAAATTACCCACGGCGATTGGGTGCGCTGGAACCAAGAACAGGCAGGTAGACCAGAATAAACAAGCCCTTAGATCCATAACGCTCAGCCTAAATAGCGGCATAAGCACTATGGTAATTAATCGCTGCTTGAGCCATAATTAATCAGAAGTAGCTAACCAGATATTGGGCACATAGGAGTTTTCGTTGATGCAAGCAACTCAATATTCATTAAATCGATTAATTCGGCTCATTAGCAGCGTGTTACTACTTAGTACATTTGGAATAACGAGCAGTTTACTCAAGCCTTCGGTGGCTAAGGAAATCACACCAGCGGTTGAACCACGGCTCAATCTGACCCAACGAGGCGGGGTTATCACGATTGGCAATACGCTAGGCCATGATTGTGCGGTGGGCGTTCCCGCTCCAGTG
The DNA here is from genome assembly GCF_039545135.1 of Herpetosiphon gulosus. NCBI lineage: Bacteria > Bacillati > Chloroflexota > Chloroflexia > Herpetosiphonales > Herpetosiphonaceae > Herpetosiphon > Herpetosiphon gulosus. The sequence continues at coordinate 29,160 of NZ_BAABRU010000035.1, forward strand.
GTGGGCGCAGTTGGTGCGTGTGGTACGAATACGAGCGATTCAGGCATTGACGTTTTTTGGCGAGCCGATTCGCCTATCACAAGCCAAGCCGAAGCGAATACCGCCATAACGAATGCACAGGCTCGGAGTAGTGCAATGCTCAATATTCCAGTCGGAGCCAGCGTAACCCATGCCTACTTATATTGGGGGGCACGTTGGGGTGGCGTAGCACCAACTGGTGCTACACTTGAATTTAATCGCGGCAATAGTCAGAACGTCACCCCAATCAGCACAGTTATAAATCCAAATTCATTTTATCAAGCAGTGGCAGATGTCACCAGCTACGTTCAAACTCATGGCTCTGGAGCCTATCGTACCAGTGGGATTCTCGCCAATCCGCTTATCAACAGTAATGATACCAACGCTTTTGCCGCCTGGTGGCTGGTAGTAATGTATAGCGATACCAACCAACCCAATCGAACAATCATTCTCCACGATGGGCTGGATCAAGTATTAATTGGCAGCTCAATTACAACCACATTGAGTGGCTTCACTATTCCAAGCAGCAGCACAACCAACCTTACGATTGTTGGCTATGAGGGTGATAACGCAAGTGCAGGTGACCAACTGCTGTTTAATGGCAATAGTGTTAGCAATGCTCAAAACCCCGCCAATAATATTCTGAATAGCACGCGCTCATATTTAGGTAATCCAGTTTCAACCGCAGGTGATTTGCCACAACTAACGGGATCAGCCAATAGTATGGGTGGGTTTGACCTTGATACCTTTGATGTATCAGCATTGACTAGCCCAGGCCAAACCACAGCCAGCATTACCACAGGTTCCACTAGCGATATGTATTTCGTTGGGGGATTCATTTTAGCGATCACTTCGTTGGTTGCCGATACCCCAACACCTAGCATTACGCCCAGTCATACACCCACCAATACACCAACCAATACTGCGACTGCAACGAGTACGCCTACAAACACAGCTACCGCAACCAACACACCAACGCTTACCGCAACCGCAACGAGTAACCCAACTCATACCCCAACGAGCACAGCTACTAATACTCCCACTCCAAGCCTATGGCGAGCCTTCTTGCCAATCGCAATTCGTTCAGCTCAATAAGTATATTGGGGCTAAAAGCCAACAGCCGAGATTTTGCCCCGGCTGTTGGCTTTTAGCCTGCGCTAGCTCAAAGCTTCGGAATGTGTCAAGCACGGTGAAACAGATGACAACGGAGCAAACGGACGATTAAAGAAGGATTATTCGCGCAATGCCACCGCGATCGACGGATCAGCTGGCCCGACTGGGCGGTTAATCCACACCGC
>NZ_BAABRU010000036.1 GCF_039545135.1 Herpetosiphon gulosus
GGGTTGGTCGGCGGTCGTTGGTGCGGGTTTGTGTTTTGCTCGTGGCATGGTATCCCCTTACAAGCCTATTCTGGAAATGCTCGTCTTTGGGTTGGGAACCAAATACACACGCTATTGTACAGTCTCTAACTGACATCGCGATATGCCCTTTCTGCACGGGCATCCTTCACGGCATTGCGAGCGGTCAATGCGCCTTCTAAGACATTAAAGGCGTCGGTCGTCGCCCGTTGGGCCTTGGCACGCGGCAAGGTGGTGACATCGAGCGCCACCGCCACTTCTTCCTCGCCGCCTAAAAGCTCGTGCATACTCCCAAGATCCCAGTCACCCCGCACATCAAAGGCGTGAATCACGCGCAAGTACGGACGGCCCTCGTCGAGCGGGGTCAAGTAGGTCGCCATTTCGCGGTATTTCCCCTGAAACAACGGCGGCAACGGCGCGATCTGGACATCGGGCAACAAGAACGTGCCCTTGATCACACTGCGCACGGCCTCGGCATCGGTGTATTCCGAGGGCCAGGCCACAAAGTAATGCTGAATGCCTAACGGATTGCCTTCACGCTCCATCACCTCGTAGGCGCGGCGGTAGTTTTTCAGCCACCGCCACGGCCAGAGCGCACGGCGGCAGCCATCGGCCACAACCGCCAATGTGGTGCCATCGGTTGCACCGTCGGCCAATGCACGCAATGCTTGCTGCACCACTGGCGCATCCTGTAAGGCCGCCGTTGCCCGCTCATAGGTTGCGAGCCGTTTCTGGACGAGGCTGGTTAATGCCGCGCCGTCACCCTCACCATCCTCCACCGCCACCAGCATGGGCATGAGATCGCGCAGGTCGTCGAGTGGGCTGGTTTGCTGGCGCAAGCGCTGGCGAATCGGCGCAAACGAAAAGCGCCGCGTACACGAGATCAGCCGCGCATCGTAGGTGATGCCTGCCCAAAAGTTGGCAAAGCGCTGCTCCAGCTGCGGCAATTCCTCACGGTATTGGCGAACCGAAAAGGGGTCAATGGTTAAACACAGCGGTTGCTGATTCATGGGGTATCTCCTTCCGACCGTCCGTGGGCCACGGCTTCGGCGGCCATGCGGCGCGGCGCAACCACCAACTGTCCGGCCTGGCGCACCCCCACCGCGTGTTCCCGTTCTTCCACGACGCGATACCAGTCGCCTGCGTCAATCGTGCGCGGCTTGATCGCGCTGCGCAGATAAAAGAGCAGGGCCAACCATAGCCGCCGTCCCCACATCAAGCCGCGTCGATTGAGCGAGAGGCCCAAGCCCAACGCCACCCCCAGCACACTCAGCAGCATCACGATGCCACCCGTGCCCATGAGTTGTCCAACCCGACTGCCGATGAACCCTCCAAGGATTGCTGCCCCGACATTTTTATATGAAAAAATCCAGAACGCTTGTTCTTCTCCACGACCTAAAAACTGTTCTAATTCGCGAGCCATTGCGACCTCCGTTCACCAACAGAGCACCGCGCGGGCGGTGCTCTGCATTGCTACCAAGCCTGTATTACAAAAAGGGGGTGAGCGATTTAGCCGCCGAACGCGAACCCAACCAGGTCAGGAATCACGCCCAAGCCGATGGCCGCAAACAGCACTTTGCGCATCATCCCCTTATTTTCGCGCGTCCAGTCTGGGAGTACCGGTTCGGCGACGTAGCTGATAAACACCAGCACCAAGGCCAACACCGCCAATGGGCGACCAACGGTGGTCAATTGCTCGGTGATCTCCTCAATCTTGGTTTCGAGTTGCCCCACTTGGTTGTGGGTGGGTTCCGCAGCAACAACCGCAACACTCCCGCCCATTGGCGCGGCATAACTGGCGGCAACAGGTCCGGCAAACACGGCCAACCCGAACACGATGATCGATACCAAACCATAGGCAAACGATTTCATGAGATGTCCTCCAAAAAAACAACACGGCGGGAATCAATCCGACAGGCGGGGCGTTGCACCCCGCGCGATCTGGTGTATCACGAAAAGGGTATGGGCGATTTAGCTGCCGAAGGCAAAGCCCACCAGGTCAGGAATCACACCCAACCCGATAGCCGCGAACAAGACCTTGCGCATCATCCCCTTATTGTCGCGCGTCCAATCTGGAAGCACGGGTTCGGCCACATAACTAATAAAGACCAGCACCAACGCCAACACCGCGAGTGGTCGCCCAACGGTCGTCAGCTGCTCGGTGATGTCCTCAATCTTGGCTTCCAATTGCCCGACTTGGTTCAAGGTTGGCTCGTCGGCAACAACGGCGGCACTGCCGCCCATCGGTGCGGCATAGCTCGCGGCCACGGGGCCAGCGAACACAGCCAACCCGAACACGATGATCGACAACAAACCATAGGCGAACGGTTTCATGGGGTTTCCTCCACAAGAATGATTAATCCTGTCCAACGCGACCTGTGGGGCGATAGCTCCACACGACCAACCCGACCGCCACCAGCGCCAGTCCTCGGCTGAGCATGGTGGCATCCAACCCGACCAAGCCGATGAGTCCAACACAAAACCCACTGACCACCCCGATTCCCCACCACCACCCGTGCATTCGGCTCCGTTGTCGTCGTTGCATTGCGTTCCTCCTATCGATCGATCTAGGGCAGCGTGATGCGCCAACGCTGCTGCCCGATTTGGATTTCCAGTTGGGCAATATCCGGCACGCTTGTCACCAGCCGCAGATGCGTCGGCGTGCCTGGCTGAAGCACCATCGGCAAGCTGTCGCTCGTGCCATCGAGCGGGACGGTGCGCCCGCCATGCCAGATGCTCACCGCGTTCATGTCCACGGTCACGGGGTCGCTGCCCGTGGCCGTCAACACCGCCGTAATCGTGAAGCGGTGGCCATTGCCTAAGGGTTCAAGCCGCACGCTCGCGGGGTCAAGCGTGGTGGTATAAGGGCGGCGGTCGGCTCCGGCAGGCGCGGGCAGAATCGTCAGCGCCACCGCCACCGTTTCCCCCGTTAAGGCGGTTGCTCGCCACAGCGCCTGACCGCCGCCCTCACTCACCAGGTAGCGATAGGTCACGCGCCGCGATGCGTGGGCATCAATGGCATCGTGTCCGACCATGACCCGCTCGGCTAAGACCCCATCGAGTACCAGCTGATCGGCCATCGCTTGGCTCGTCCACACCTGGCCCGTGAGGTTTTCCACCTGTACCGTGATTGCGACCTCAGCAAATCCGACGGGGGTCGTGGTCGTTGGCGGCAGCGTTTGAATGGTTTGCACGGTCAATCGCGCCATATCCGGCAAGGTTGCGGCCTGTCCCCGTTGCAGCACCGCGCTGGTGTGGCTGGCAGGCTGGTAGGCCGCTTCGACCACCGTGCGCTCGTTTTGGCCATCCCCACACAGAATCAGCGTCATGCCTGCGCGGCGCTGATCCAAGACTTCCACTTCCTGCCGCCCGACCTGACGCACCCGCACCACCGTGTACTCCCGCACGGCTCCACTGGCGGGGCGCATCGTGATCACGCTGCCGCGATTGAGGCCGTCAATCGTGGGTTTGGCCGTGGGTGGCAGACAATAAACGTGATTAATGTAGGAACCATTCAGCCAGGCTGCGACCCCTTCCGGTACATCCGGCTCCCACACGCCGCCAAGCTCGCTGGCACTGGCCAACACCCGATACACATCGGGGCTGACTCCATCATCACGAGCAAGTTCGAGCGAGGCGGGGTAGGCCACCGTCACGTCGCTGCCGCCGCTAAAGTCGGTTAAGGCGGTTGGTGTCACGAGCGCGAGGGTCGTCGTGATTGGGGTGGTTGTGGTGTCGAGCGCCTGCCCCTGATCCTCAGCATCGCCGTCGCCGCTTGGCCAGAAGAACCAGAGCAGCGGGAGCAACAGCACCGCCGCAATCGCCGCCCAGCGTTGGGGAGTCATCGCACCCGCGTCCCCGCTGCGGCTCCCGCCCTTACTTGGCTGGGCCAAACGAGGATCGCTTTCCGGTGGAATGAGGGCATATTCGCCTTCGCTCGTCGGCACCATGCCCATGCCCGTGGGGCTGTCGCGGCCTTCGGCCTCGCGGATTAAGGCATCAACAAGTTCTTCTTCAATCTGGTCGGGATCGACCTCCATGCCGCCGCGCCGACTGGCCGCTTGCATTGCGGCATAGAGCCGTTCTTGGTAAAAGGACTGAAACGTGGCCCGTTCATCGGCGGGAATCTCCGCCAACAGGGCTTCAATCTGATGCTCACTCATACAATCCTCACGGTAACAGCGCGGGTAGGGGGGTCACGGTTGAGACCATGATCGGCTTGACCTGCGGCATGCGGGCGGATACGCGTTGGGTCGCATCAAACGAGGGCATGCTGACAATCAGCATGGCCGTATCGCGCACCCGCACGCTCATCGCCGCTCGCCCACTGGGGTCGGTCACGGCCTGCGCCAAAATCGTCCCGCTTTGTTCGTCGGTCACGTAGACCGTCACCCCTGCCACCCCTTCGTCGATGTCACAACTCTTGTTGGCATGCACCCCGTCGTAACAGACCACCACGCTTAAGGGAACCAAGATGGTGGGCTGCGCGGTGGGTTGGGCCGCCTGCGCGATCGGGATTTCTTCAATCTGAATCCCTGCCAAGGGCGTATCGCGCTCGCTCAGTGTCGGTTGCGGCGCGGCAGGCTGGGGCTGCGGATTACTGCCGCCCATGCCATCACCACCATTGGTCGGTGCGATGCCGCCTGCCGTGCCACCCGTGCCCATGGGGATCGTCGTCGCCGTTGGGGTCGCCGTGGTCGGCAACCAGCGATCCACCCTGAGGGTGTAGGTGCGCTCGTGCAGCGGTGGGGCTAAGCGTCCAACTTGGCCAATTAAGAGATAGGCATCAAGAACTCCGGCGCTTTCGGGCACACAAAACAGCACCGTACTGCCTGCCTCGTCGGGGGCTGCGTCGTCGTTGCCTGCCCATGGCGCGGCCATGTCGCGTTCGGGGCCATACACGATTAAGTTCGTGTCAACCCCTGCTGCAACCGTGGTGCTGGCCGAATAACACAAACCACCCTTCACGCTGATCGTGAAGAAATCCGGCACGGTGCAGCTGGCCAAATCCAAATAGGCGTAATCAGGACAGCCAAAGGTCAAGCCCTCCACGGTGTCGCCAATCGGAATCAGCGCCGCCGTCTCCCACCCATAGTTGCCGTGATAGCTATCCCACGGGGCCGCTGCGGGCGCGGCTTCGGTTGTTGGGATTGGCGCGGCGGTCGGGGCCGCAACCAACGCCACCTCCAAGCGGTAGGTTTTGAAGGCTGGATGGGTCGGGGCCACGTTGCGCACTTCCAGCAGATAGGTTCCGGCTGCGGCTCGCACGGCAATCGACGAACGCGGGTCAGTTGGCCCAACATCGTCATTGCTGGCGATTTCAGTTCCGTCGCTGGTCAGCAATCGCAGCTGCGTATCCAAGCCCACCGTTAAATAGGTATTCACCGTTAAGGTCAACCCCGCTTGGCTTGGCTTCACCTGCACTGCGAAATAGTCCACATCCCCCAACGGCCAAAACGAGAGCTTATCGAGGGTACTGGGCACGCCCAACGGCGTGGCGCGGCCTGTCTCGTTATTGGGTTCGGCGCTATCCGGCAACGGCTCAGCGCTCGGCAACATCGGCGTGGGGGTCAGCCATGGCGTGGCGGTTGGCCCTATGGTTTCGGTGGCCACGGGTGGTTGGCTGGTTGCCGTGGTCGTCGCAGTCGCCGTCGCTGCCGGAATCCCCACGGCGGTAATCTGCGCCGTTGCGCTGGCATTGGGCGCGGTGACATGGGCCGTCGCCACCGTTCCGGCAGGGGTCGCGAGGTCAAACGCCACCGCAAAAACCCCGATCCATGGACTATCGCTCGTGCGGCACTGCCACTGGGTTCCGTCACGGCGGCAATCGCTGGCCGAGGCCGTCACCGTCAACGTGGGGTCAAGATCCAGCGTGATCGTCGTTGCCAGCGGCACATCGGCGGTGATCGTCAAGGTCACGGCCTCGGTGTGGCCCGATTCGGACACATTGAATTGCACTGTCAGCGGCGTAGCTGCGCGGGCGGTCGTCGTAAGCAGCACCAACCACACAATCAGCAGCATGCTCATCGTGGGCCAGCGCCGCACAAGGGTGCGGGTCATGACTATTCCTTTCTCAATCAGGGGGTGTCGGGTTGATTACTGTCCGGCGCGGGATCGGCGCGGGGTGCGCCCATAGCCGCGTGGGTGTGGGGCTTCCGTTGGTGCTGCCAACGCCGCAGGGGGCGGCGCAGCAATCCGTTCGGGCGTGGGCGTAATCACGGGATCGCGTTCAATGGGCCGCTGGCGATGCTCGGCGCTATAGCCTGCGTAGGCGCTCGACTGCTGCTGAAGTGCAGCGGCGGCCTCGGCATCGCTGACCTGAATCGCGCCTGGCACGCGCTGCATCTGCTGCTCCATCGTCTGCATCCGGCGGGTTGCGGCGGCTTCACTCATGCCACTGGCAATGAGGTCTTGTTGGGCCTCGGCGCGGGTGTCCGGTCGGAATTGCCCTTCCTGTCCGGCTTCGACCATCAGACGTTGGGCCAGATCTGGCGCAAATGGCGTTTGGTGCAAACTCTCCAACACGGTTTGTACGGCGGCGGTTTGGTGGCCAAAGGCTCCGGGGGCCAATCCCATCGCACTGGTCACGCTGTCCACACTGGCAGGACTGGTTGGATCGGCGGCATAGGCCGTCGCATAGGCGTTGGTCATGGCCTCGGTAATCTGCGGGCGGCCTATCGCCTTGATTGGCGCTTCATAGGCTTCGCGGGCCATCCGTTTTTGGCGCTCGGCCTGGCGCTCGGCATCCTGCTGGGCCTGTCGTTGCGCCGCCTGGTCGCGGGCGATGGTCTGTTGCGCGTGGCGTTGCGCCGCCTGGTCGTTGGCCATGGCCTGCTGGGCCTGCCGCTCCATCGCCAGCTGGCGATCCTGCTGGCGTTCGCCACGTTGCTGTTCACGGTCGGCGTGCATGCCGAGTTGATGCCGTGCCATCGGGCTATGCATCCCGTAGCGCCGTTCCCGCGCGTTCTGGCCAATCGCCGCTCCCGCCGTAAACTCGCTGTTGCCGTAGCCCATCAGCGTGGCCAGGTTGCTAATCGCGGCCAGCGGTCGGTTGCTTTGGGCCGCGTAACCCAAGGCCGCGCTACTGCTCGCACCCGACTGGCGGGCCGTGGCATAGGCGGCGGCGGCTTTCGGGGCAGCCAGCGCACTACCCAACACCGCACTTGCGCCACCCGTGGCCAACGCCGCTGCGGGGGCCAATGCACGGCCCACTGAACTGATGCCGCCACCGCTGCCCATACCCGTGATTGCGCCAATGACGGCTTTATAGGCCACCGTCACATAGACAATCTCTAAGGCAAGGCCAAGAATGCCCACGCCCAAGACCGCAATCGAGCCGCTTTGGTTGGCGGCACTCACCACAGCGGCGAGCGTCAAGCCCTGCACCGCGCTAATCCCCCAACTTTGCAGCATCAAATCGGCCATCTTTTTAATGATGCCCACCACCATGCCCTCAAACGGCGTAAACCACATAAACAGCGTGGCGATGATGAGGGCAATCAGCTGGAAGCCTAACGCAAGCGTAAACGCCACATTGATGAGGGTTTCGAGGAATGCGAAGGCCACCAGAATCAATCCATACACGGTGCGGGTAATCCCGCCGCCTGCCCGTTCAATCAATTGCCAGCGCACCGCACTGTCCTGATTGCCAAATTGGCCAATATCGTAGGGAAAATACTGCTGTTCAAACGCCGTCGGTAACAGGCGGCTACTCTCCATCACATCCGCCCGCGTGGCCCATAAGTAAGAAGCCGCGATGTCCACGCCGCGTAAGCCGGAACGTCCATCATTGCGCGGCCCATAGGCCGGAATCTGGCCGTTGCCGTCCACCAAAATGCCGCGCTCGGTTCCTTGGGCCGCGTCACTGGGTGCGATATTGAAGGAGGAGCCGCTGAAAATCTCGTTATAAAACAAACTGCCTAAGTCACTGCGGGCCGCGTCAATATCTTGGAATCCTCCCGCCAGCATCGGTAACAAGAGCGGCACAATGACGGCCAACCCAAGCACCTTCTTGATATTCACCCACTGAAAGCGAATCACGGGGGTGGCAATGATTAAGAGCATGCCGACCGTGAGGGACAATTCCACCACGGGGCGGCTAATCCCCAAAATCTCGGTGCTGACCGTATCCAGCGCCTTGGTAAAGCCTTGGCTCACCAGCTGCGCCCGAAAACGGTCTAAGACATCGATGATAAATAACCCAGCGCGGCTCACGCCCCAGGTCACTTGCGCCACAATTTGCTCTAATTGATAGAGGGGTTGTTGAACAAGATTATCCATCCAATCCGGCATCGTTGGCCTCCTTTGTTGGGATTGGGGGGCGGGGCCGCCGTAATCGCCACCAGCCCAAAAACGCGATGAGCGCCATGCCCCACAGGATGAGACCAAGGCCGATCAAGCAGCCTGCATCCCAGCGTGCGCGGATCGGCTGGCCGCTCGCATCCACCCGCCCTTCGACGACATCACGCAGCAAAAACGGCGTAGGGGTCGGAACCCCGATCATCGCGAGCAGCGGATCATAGGGTTGCGGTGGGGCATCATCGCTGGCAGCCATGTCAAAGAGCGGGACCAGGGCGGGTTCGCCATTCAGGGGCGTGAGTACAAAGCGCTCGGTGCGGGCCGTCTCGGCAAACCGCACGCCAAAGCCATTGCTGACTCCACCGCCGTCATCGAGCAGCCCCATGTTTTGCTGCTCCGCTGCCTGAATCCCTTCACCCTGAAACTGCACGATGTACAGGCCCCATGCCAGCTGCGGCAGCATGATTCGTCCGGTGGCATCGGTCGTCACGGTCGCGACCAGCACCCGCCCTGCGTCGTCCGTATCGTGAAACACGGTCACGGTTAACTGGGGGAGGGGCTGTCCTGCTGGGTCGCGGATAAGCAGGGTCAAGTCGCCGCGCCCTGCGACCACGGGCGTAAGCGTTGCAAAGAACACCAACAGGAACAGCTTCATGCACCCACCTCCCGCAGTGCGAGCGGCGGAATCCGTACCCGTGGACTGGCCACCCCGTAGCGATCCAGCCAGCGCACCACCGTGGCAATGTCGCCTTTCCACGGCAACACCGTCACCAGCAACGTGCGCTGATCGAGCGTGAGCCGAATCCCCAAGACCGTGCGGCCATCGCTCAGCGACAAGGGAATGATGCCCGTCCCGTCGCGCTCCATGGCTCGCAAGCCCGACCGACAGTGCATCAAGAGCGTCCGGTAGGCTTCCGCTGCCATCGGCTGTCCGGTGATTTGGGTCGTCATATGGGCCAAGGTCAAGGCCACGACATCGGGTGTGCCGCTGGCGTAGCCTGCCACGACCGCCTGAACCAAGGTGTGCATGGGGTTGTCCTCCTTGGATTATTTCGCAATAACGTCTAAAGGATTTCTGTCGAGGCCATTCAACCGCACCCGAAAGTGCAGGTGCGAGCCAGTGGAACAGCCTGTTGACCCCATCGAGGCAAGCTGCTGGCCTGCCCGCACGGTTTGGCCTGCGCTGACTGACCACGCCGAAACGTGCCCGTACCAATAACTGTAGCCTTGCGCATCCTGTGTTTTGACATAATTTCCGAAGCCACCATGCGGTGGCTTTGACCCGCTGATCCCCGAACAATCAATCGTCGAGGTGTCGCGTCCGGCAAACAGCACCGTCATATCGCGGGTTGCATACAGCGGCGTGCCTTCCGGCTTGGCGAAGTCGATGCCGTCATGCCACCACGGGGTCGCGCCACCACACGGGCCGCGCGTGCCTGTGAAGTAGGAATGGCAGGCGTAGCCACGGGTAATCGGCGTGTCTAAGGGAACAGGCCACCGCCCTGATCCGGTACTCGGTGCGCCTGCGGTCGGAATCGTGCCGCCCTCACTGGCTCCGCCGCCAATGCCGACCGTGCAGTTGGGGTCACTGCGTAACAGCACCCAGACTTGGCCACTGCCTGCCCCATCATCGCGGCTGGTATCGGCATTCGTGAGCGTAATCCCCCACGCCTGCGCGTCGCCTGCGGGCGCTTCAAACACCAGCGTGCGGCTACTCGTCCCAATGGGATAGCCGCCGATCAAGGTATCGCCGGATTCTTCTAAGGGCGGGTCGTTGGCGGGGCTGATGCCCAACTGCTGCGCGGCTTCCTCGCTCGGATACCACGTCGCCTGGATCATGCGTCCGTCCGTGCCCTTCACCGCCCGCAGCTGCGAAAAGTCGAGATATAGCGGCCATGGGACGTGCGTCGGATTTTCTAAGGCCAGTGTCACCAGATGGTAGGCATTGCCATTACTGGCAGGCTGCGTCCGGTAACTGGTCACGCGCAGCGTGTAGCTATTGATTTGAATCCGCTGGTTGACATAGTAATCACTGCCGGTTCGCACATACGGGGTCGCCGTTGGCAGCGGGGTTGTGTAGATTGCCTCAGCCGTTGGCTCGGAACCTGGAATGTAGGTGGCTTCGGGGGGCGGTTCCGGCGTGGGCAAGACCCCCACTTGGATGGTTGGCAGCGGTGAGGGGGTGGGGCATTGCCAGTTTGCTACAATGGTTGGCGGGCTATCCTCGTCGCCGTAGGTCGGCGCACATGCCAACAAAACAATCAGGCTTGCCACAAGGATGCTTGATCCAATGGCTCGCTCGTTCATAGGGTTCTCCTGTTAGTTCTCGGCGCGGGTTAAGAGGGTCGCGGGCAGAAACCCGCCTACGTACACCTCAAGATTCTCATCGCGCTCCACTTCCATCCACGTCACCATGGCCATGCCGTGTCCGGCAAACGCCAGGCGGGGATTGCGGGCAGCGCTGCGGCGGGTTGCGCCAAATACGCCCAAGGCGGGTTCGGTCACGGTCGTCGTCATCACGGGCAACCATGCCCCGCCCGTAGCAGGCCGATAGCTGTAGACAATGGTTGAGGCGCTGCCATCGAGCAGACTCCACACCGCCATGAGATTGTCGGTCGCAGGTTCGTAGAGTACTTCCGGATGAAAGCCGCGCTGGCCGTTGTTCTCGCTGGGACTGGGGTTGTCCTCCAAGGCAGGCGTTGGCGCGGCGGGATCGGGGGTTGGCTCCGCTCCCTGCGCGGCGTGGGTGGCCAGCATCTCCGGTGCGTCCCATGTCACGCCACCATTGCGTGAGCAGGCCACAAAGAGGCCACTTTTGCTGTATTGGCCCCAACTGACACACACCTGGGCCTGACCTGCCTGATCGACAAAGGCCATGAGATCAATCCACGCCACGACCTGCGGCTGGATGGGTAAGCCACCAAGGTTCAACGGTCGCGCCACCCATGGGCCATTGCGCCCATCCTGCGTCACGATCCGTAGCCCATCGCCCACCCCGATGGCAACGACCGTGCGGATTGTCCCGTTTGGCAGCTGCACCGTGGCGATGTCGCCATACAACTGCTTGGGGTCAGCAATCAGCCAGTCCTGCCATATCCATGGCCCGCTGCCGTCGCTGGCCCGCTGCGCATGCACCGCGTGGAAACAATCAAAGCAGGCATCAGCACTCACATAGAACACATGCAGCTGGCCCGCTGCGTCAATGGTCAACTGAAACATCCGCCCGCCCTGACTGCCGCTTGGTAACGGCACGGGATCGGGCGTTGTCCACGTTCGGCCTGTATCGCTGCTGCTCGTGATCACCACTTGGCCGTTTTGCGCAAAGACCACATGGATGCGGCCTTGGGCATCAATCCCAATCGCGGGTGCGCCTGCGCCTTTCGTCACCGCTGCCGTATTCACCCCCATTCCCTGCCGCCATGTTTTGGTCTGTGGGTCTTGCACCTTGACCAGCACCGTCGCTTCCTGCGGAAACTCGTTTAGCCAGTTTGACCAAACGACTGCCGCCCAGCCCTCGGTCGGGTGGACAGCGACGGCGGGGTCTTGATCATAGCCTGGCATATTCGACAGATTCAGCGGCGGCATGCCTTTGCCCCCTGGCGGGGCGGCGGTGGGCCGTGTCCAGGGCGTAGGCGATGGCGTAGGACTGGGGGTCAACGTGGGCGTGTTCGGGGCGGGGGTACAGACAGGCATGGTCGGGGCGGCAGTGGGACTGGCGGTCAGGGTGGGCAATGGCGTTCCGGTGCCGCTCGGCGGCGGCGAGAGCATCACGGGTTCGGTCGAGGTCGGCGGCGGCGGCTCAAACCCATAGGGCCAACAGCCAAACACCATCGCGGTTCCGGCAAGCTGGCTTGGCGCGAGGCGGCTACAGCCTGCGAGGACCACCAGCAGGCCAACCCCAAGCCAACGGCGGCTCATCGCTCGGCTCCGCGTGGCTCGTGCGTGACCGCCACGTCATCCGCCACCAGTTCGTGGCCTTCGCGTTGCTGGCCGCTCTCTTGATCCTGCCATTGGCGCACTTGCCAACGGCCTTTGATCACCACCTTGCAGCCTTTGCTCACGCGCTGCGCCACGCGGTCGGCCACATTCCCCCAACAACTCACGGCCAGAAAGTTCGTCTCCTCACGCCCTTCCCGCCCTTCGTTGCCCGGTATCCAGCGGTGATTGGCAATCCGAAAGGTCGTGAGTGAGCTATTGCCTGCCGTTACCTTGGATTCGAGATCGCTCACCACCCGCCCCTCGATCACCACCAGATTGACATCGCTTGCCATGAGAAACACCTCCATACAAAAAAAAGCCAACACGAAGCCCATGCTGCTCAGTGAGCAGCATGGAACAGAATTCAGTATGCAAAAAGACACAATGAAAAAGGCTCCTGCAAAACGCAGGCAGCATGGGGATTTAGGAATCAGCTAGGCTTATTTGGAACGCTGGCGTTCTCCCAGCCACGACCACCAGCTGACCAAACCAATAATCAGCATGGCGGTAAGACTCAACAACAAATTGGTTGCAGGGTCGTCGCGACCGGACAGCAGCACAAGCGCCACCATGACGGCTAAAACCGTGTAGACCCCGCGAATGAGCGAACGAAGGCACAAACACTAAATCAATTAGGTGGGTAACATATACCGAGCACTCTCGTTGACAGAGCATTTTATCCTTATTGCAATGGTATAAACACATCTCAATGAGGATAAAAATGAATCATTGGGTACTACTACTGCTATGCACAATGCTCTGTATGTGTTACCAAGGCAATGGCTTAGTGTGAAGGCGCATCATTACAATCCTTCTATCCGTTTCATATTGAACGAGTTCACAGCAAGGTGTTACTAGACCAACTCAAATCCTATCAATATTATTTTAGATAGGTCATTACAAGGATTCAAAAGCTATTGATAGGAAAGTAAATTCACCTTTTATCCATCCAACGAGAGCCTCTTTTTTATCAGGTGCTATTTGAAGAGACTCTATATAAGAGAGATCTTGATTTTTGTTTTCCAAGAACCTACTGAGTAAACATGTTACCATAGGTAGTAATTTATCAGGTATAAATTTCTTTGATAATACTGTCATATCTATATCTTTTTTATGTTTTTCTAAGTCAATAGCAAACATTATACCTAGTATAAACATAAATTCATCATCAATTTCAAAATCTTCGCTTATGTTTATAACATTTACACCTCTTTTTTTTGGATACACAAAATTCCCTACTAACCCAAAATATGCTTCAGGATTTTCATAAATTACAATATTTTGATATCTATTTTTATATATATAATCCACAATATCGGAAATCAATTTCCTGTGATTTACAATAATTTCTTTATCATCTTTATCTATCATCAAACAAGAATCTATTAAACACATAAGATTAGCATATGATCTCCTTTGAACGAAAGATGTAGAAGAGTCAAAAATAGGCTTAATCCCATGTTTAGATATCATAATACTTATATCATTCTTTTTGTAAAGAAAGTAAATACTTAAATAAGGATGAATCCCACATGCTTCTTCATAAATCTCAATATAATCATCAATAATATTATTTGAATCCCATATATATCCTTGAATATCTTCTTTTGCAATATGACCCTTCATATCTTCTATAAAAATCATTATATCAAAAGCTAAAGCTTTTGATATAATATCTCCTTCAAATATATCTTTCTTAATTATTGAGTTTAATATATCAAGTACAGACTTCCTTATCTCTAAAGGGTATTGAAAAAATAATCTTAATGCATCATCAAATGACGCGTTATTAAATCTATACAATTTCTTGTCATTCAATATATTTATTGCATTTTTATATAAACTATCATATATATAACTCACGCATGAATTAATTACATCATAAGATGGTATAATAAATTTCAAACAGGTTGCAATAAATACAGATATATTTTCATCCTGTTTATATTTCTTTCCTATCTTCATTGTATTTATTAACAATTCATCACCTAGATCCTCTCCATTACCAGACATAATATGATATGCAAGTTGACATACGACATCCCATTCTTTCTTGGCTATTCTTGGCATTAATATCTTTACTAAACGAGGTGGAGTGGGATTCATTCTTGTTAAAAACATTGCAGTAAAATATTCAAGGAAAGTTCTATGCGTAAATTGATATAAGCGTTCACCTAGATTGGTTGTTCCTGTATCTGTAAATACCCAGGCTCGACCTTTACAAAACTCAATGAATTTCCGGGCTATAGTTTCAGCTTCATCTTTATCATTAATCTTCTTAGGATATAAGTATCCCGTAGCTTTATTAATTAGATAATCTTCAACAACTCCTTTCTGGAATTTAGGCTCGGAGTATATCCAATGAGCTAAGAACATCATAGTAGGCTTTAAATGTGCTTCCATCGGAAGAAATACTTGAATTCCTCTACCTTTATCCCATCTTTCAAATAACATTTCGGTACATTTTTTATAGACATCAGGTCTATTTCTAGGTATATAATTCTCACCTCGATAAATATTACACATTAAAGCAAGCATTAACGGATTAGATCTAACATCATCTAGCCCTTCACTTTCTAATAAGAATGAATTAATTTTTCTCTCCTGTTCGTCTTTATTGAGTTCAGTATATATTTGAAACCATTTATTGACATAATCTTCGACTTGAGTCTGCGCAAAGGCAGATAAATGGTAGACATCAAATACTTTTTCATCTAAAGGAGCTTGATCATATCCTACTTCTCTAGAAGTAACGATAATAGGAGTAGAAGGATATCTAGCAGAAAATGTCTCGATATCATTACTAATTTCTTGTCTATAGCTTGTATCAACAAGTTCATCTAATCCATCAAATAGTACTAAAAGACGCCCATTAGATAATAGATATTCAAAAGCTCCATCTGGAGCTTGTATCTGATAATTCACACTCGATATATATTTTATATACTCAATTATAGAAAAATTACTTACTTTTTTCTCTTCCCCATAATCTCTTAAAATAATACGTACAGGGGTTAATAATCTATTAGAGATCATTTTGTCACTATATTTCTCTGTTAAGTCAAAGCACAGCTTTTGTGTGAAAGTAGATTTCCCAGCTCCTGGATTACCTAAAATTACTGTCCTATGAATGTTTGCATTTAACTCATCCATCGTAATATCATCATTATGTGTTGTCTGAAAATTTGGAATGACATATATCTCATCTATCAAGAATTTTCTTGATATGTCAATGAATGGTGGTCTAATATATTTCTCTCTAACCGAAACCATTTTCCGTAAGTCTTCCTCAAATAAGTTTATAATTTTCACATCACTTTTTTTATATAATCTAATATCTTCGATTTTTCTTTGAATTTCCTTTAATTCTCTTAGAATTATATTATGTCTTATAGATGATTTTGCATCAATGGCAGAAATTATACCACTTTCTATTGCAATATTTAGATTTAATTCTATATTATTTAGTAGGAGGCTGAATAAATATCCTCCATTATCATTCTGATCAGATCCATCACTTCCCACATATATCATGAATAATGAAATAAACTCATCCCTCAAATCAACAATATCTTTGTTATCATTAAAAAGGCTAGATGAATATATTTTTCTGATAACAAGATCAACTTCTGGGCTTTCAAGAAACAAGCAAACCAACTCTAAGTTATCCCTGTCAGTCCAATCAAAGTCGTTTTTGAAATCCTCTAAAGAACGATCCATTATGTTTGGAAGGCGTTTATCCACTATATCTTTCAATATTTGCTTCTGTTTAGCACTAAGGCTATCTTTCAATCGAAGACTATAAAATGCCAATACTGAAGTCAAACCGTTACCAGCCACGCCTAGCAAAATATTTTGAAGGGTTTCAGGGCTATAAAAGTCCATGACTTAACCTCGCTACCTATGCATTATCAAAAACTGTTTAGATTATAGAAGATAAACCCATCAATTACATTAATCCATGACTACATAAGCTCGATTCATTCCAATATCGGTCTGTACGTTGCCGCATCAAACTTATGTTTAATGATACCGTTAATGTAAGCGCTAGACATCGTCGGTAGCTGATAGCGTGTATTGGCCTTTGCCCAGCGATGAATCAAGGATGCAAGCCGCGTCAGCACCCGCAGAAACTGCGGTGGATCAGGTTGGCAGATTAAGCAACGGATATGATTATTTTACGGCTTAGTGTGAAGGTGGACTGGCCAGTCACCAGACTTCCCTCTTGTAGCGTCGTCGCGACCGGACAGCAGCGCGAAGTCAACCATCACGGCCAACACCGTATAGACCCCACGAATGACCGAGCGAAGGCGCATAGGCAGCCTCTCTGCTCGGTTATCGCCGCAACAACGCGGCCATCACCAAGCGTGTAATCTGCGCCTCGTAATCGGCCAACATGCGCTGTCGCCCACTATCATAGGCCACGACCTGCCGTCCCTGCAAGCGTGAGCGCCCAAGCAGATGCTGAAGCGCAGGTGAGAGGGTTTGCCAAGTGGCTGGCGCGATCCAAGCAGGGCAAGCGGTTGCTGTGTCCACCCGCTGATCGCCACCACCTGGCGGTGGTGGGGTGGATGGGGTTTCATCGGCTGTTGCAACAGGTTCCACCGTCACCGGATCGCGTTCCTCGGCAAAGATGCCACTGGCCTTGGCCGTCGCCAGCATGGCTTCGGGATCAGCCGTCGTGGCAATTGGCGGTGCGCCCCGCTTGTGGAGCGCGACCTGCCAGCCATGATCCCGCGCATCCCGCACCATCGAGACCGTCCACCCCGCCAAATCATAGACCGCAGGCCGTGCTTGCCCATCCGCGATACAGGCGTTGATCAGGTCAAGCGGCAAATCAGCCAATTCGGCGCAGGTTTGGGGCCGCACGTTCAACTCGCGTAGGCGCTTGGCGCTTGGCGTTTCTGGAGTTGACATAATGTTGCGGCGGCGGCGCTGTTGATTGGAGCGTTGGTTAGTTGTATCCCCATCGTCGATTCCGTTCATTAATCGCGCTCCATTTTCTAAAAAAGAGAACTCTCCACCACAGAATCGTTTTGCTTGCAAAATCTTTGTCGTGTCTGTGGGGGTAGGGGGATCTCCAATGCCTAAATTGCTTAATATGCCTGTGACCACCGTGCTTTCTTTCACAACCGCCGTTTTAGCTGATTGGAATGCACTATTTCCCTCCTGGTTCAGCGCGTGTTGGCTAGCCAACTGCCTAGCCAACTGCCTAGCCAACTTCGCTGGCACAAAAAAAAGATGATTGCTCACCATGGGGGGCATGATCGGGCGTGGACGGGGTTCATTGAGCAAGCCAAGCCGCTGCGCTCCACGGTCGCTTAACTCCATTTTGGCCAAGCTTTCCTCGGTCGTCGGAACCGCCAAGGCTTCCGCGTCATAGCACAAATCAAGTTGTTCAAGGGCTGGTGTAGCACTGATCGCATGCGGCGTATGTTGCATCACCAAGTACGTCCCCACATCGGCCAAGGTCAGATGGGCACGCACGCCAAAGCGTTCAATCACCGCAGGCACCCGCTCATGGGGAATGATCCGCCCCATATAGTCGTCGAGCAGCTTGCGATCCAGCCGCACGGTGCGCACCCGCCGCCGATTGAGCTGCGTGCCCGTTTTCGACCAGGCGCGGGTATTGGTGCTTTTGCCCCATGCCGGGCAATACTGGGTTTTACGGCCACGTTGGCGCACGACCTGCACCCAGCCACCACCAACCAAGCGATCGATGGCGGCGCGAATCGAGCCACGGCAGAGAGTTGGATCGTAGCGCTGAATATCCTGATCGCTCATCGCGACCATAGCGGTCGTGCTGGCGAGCCAGC
This sequence comes from Herpetosiphon gulosus, assembly GCF_039545135.1. Taxonomy (NCBI): domain Bacteria; kingdom Bacillati; phylum Chloroflexota; class Chloroflexia; order Herpetosiphonales; family Herpetosiphonaceae; genus Herpetosiphon; species Herpetosiphon gulosus. The sequence goes on from NZ_BAABRU010000036.1 coordinate 18,111, forward strand.
GCCGCGCAATCAGCGCAAAAAGGCCAATGGCCGTGGGCGAGTCATACAGGGTTTCGAGCAGGAAGGATGGAATCCAGAGATAGTCGGTATCGGGGGCCGCGAACCAATGCGGCGTGCGCATGGCCGTAGCCCCACCAGCAGGATGGGTCGATGGCATATGGGTATACGATCCTTTGCCACAACCGCGCTTGACACAGCATGCAAGACTGTGTATACTCGGTGGTAGCAAAATAGCTCCCAAAGCTGGGAGTACAGATACAAGAGGAACGCGAAAAGCTTGGCCGCAGATGCGCGTTCTTTCTTTTTTAGCTAGTTTTTCGTATCCCTGCTAGCATCAGAGAGACACAACGGTGTCACGGTGGTATCTTTAAGTCTGGGTCGAATGACCCTCCTTGAATAGCGATAAAACTGGTACACACTATACCACACGAGTGTACTACAGTGAACAGCGATCATGCAAGCAAAATCCCCCGTGGAATAGCCACTACCCCCTTTTACTATTCCCTATTGCTTGGTTTCCCAGATAGTGTCCCCATTTTCTGTATGGTCTACCGGGTATTAACATAGAAATCATACAGAAAAATAGGTATAGTATCTCCCAAACTTTAAACTGCACCCAACTAGAAATAATCATCATTGATTGTCCTATAAACCAAACTGACTTCATCATGACACTGCATGCTATGAGCTAGGATTGAAGAGTTTGGAGTAATCGGGTACAATTAAGGCATCAATTGTTAAGGAGCTTTCCTAGCGATTGAACTAGGGAGTCGCCAAGCGTTGACAGACGGTAGGGCGGCTCCTGATTCGTTTAAGATCAGATTCCTGACCTTAAACACGCCAATGGATTTTGCACAAAGAAACTACTTATGGGTTCCTAATCATGTAGATTGTAGTGCTGTGATAGTGCTAGAAGAACATGTTACTATGTGCTAAATCGATAAGCGTAGCACAGAGATTTGAGTGTGAAGAATGAAGAATCTCTCTATTGCTGTGCCAATTATAAGGATGAAATTGCTAATTGTCAAAATTTTATCGTGAGGCAATTTATGACGGCAACTGTTGCGGAACTCATTGATCATCTATTTAGAACTCACAAGCGCCCTGATGGCAAAGAATACTCGCTTACTGAAGTATGTGAGGCGCTTAATGGTGATGTGGCCCCTAGCCATCTTTCGCGTCTAAGAAGTGGTAAAATAACCAACCCTGGACGAGAAACTTTGCTTGGGCTATGTCGATTTTTTCGCGTTTCTCCAACGTTTTTCTTTCCAGAAATTGCGAACATGCAATTTGATAATGATACTCCCTATAAAAAGGAGGTTGTTATTGTATTCCGAGGAGACAAATTAGATGAGGCATCCCAGGCCAAGGTAGATGAGTTAGTTGAGGCATTACAGCGTTCACAGGGTGATTAGGTGAATCCAAGAGTTGAGACAACTATTGAAGTACTCAAACTAACATTCAATGACCACATAACATTCCAAAAAATATGTCAGTTTGTAGAAGTTATTCGCAATAAGCCTCTCATAATAGAGGCCGATGCGATGCCATTAGGGTTGACTGGATACTGTATACCCTTATCCGATGTTGACCTAATATGCTATCGAGAACGTTCTAGGGATATGGATCTTTTATCTCAATTACATGAAATAGGGCATATATTGTTGGGACACATAGACTCTCCATCCAATATGCCTGCTTATAACAATTTTATTAGGGAAAAAGAGAGGATTGCCCATTCGCCTAGCGTTATTAAGTATCGCGGTATGCAATTTGATGATCCTGAAGAACATGATGCAGAGGCTCTAGCAACCTTGCTGCTGGGTTTGATTCTGCATACCGAATCAGAGCTATCCCCTGTTGCCAGAGAATTGTACGGAGATTAAATTGCTAGACTATACAGCTATTCCTGGCCCATCTCCATATCCAATATTGGGCTGGCGTGGTAACAATATCCGATTCATAATGGATCGCGTTGGATATATTTCCATGCTTCACCAGCGATATGGTGTAATAACAACATTTGCAACTCAAAACCCTGAGAATTGGTTTTTTGCTTTTGGGCCAGAATACAATCAATTACTCCTTTCAAATACTGAACTTTATAATCATATCCAGCCGATCAACCTGCCAGGCAATACGGCGGCAGCTCGTCTATCTACAGGCTTGCTTTCACTCAATGGACAAGAACATGCTGCTCACCGTTCTCTATTAATGCCATTCTTTCAACGAAAGTATATTGATTCCTATATACCTGAAATTGTTGAAATCACCAACAAACACTTAGCTAGATTGGCAATTGGTAAGACGGTTGATTTGGAAAGTTTTTTTAAGCAACTCGTTTTTCATATTGCGTGTAAAACGCTTTTTGGCATAGATTTTAATGAGATTGGCGAATCGCTTAGACTATGGCTATCACGGTTGACATCTACATCTATAGCCTTGCTACCTCATATTAATTTCCCATTTAGTCCATTTAGAAGATTTGAACACTTATCGAGAGGTATAGAAAAAAGTATCTTGGATATAATTGCGGAGAAGCAGAATCTACAATCAGACTCGCCAGATATAGTCAACTTGTTGATTAAGAGTGGTCTATCGAATTATGAAATCATAGGCGAACTTATGACACTATTATTGGCCAGCCATGAAACAACCTCTGCGGCTCTCTCATGGATATTTTTTTTATTATCACAGTCGCCAGATATAACCAATAAATTAACTGATGAAATTAGTGGATCAAAATTAGAGAACTTGAATCAATTAAATCTACTAGATAATATAGTAAAAGAGTCGCTAAGGCTTTTTCCTCCAGTTCCCTATCAACATCGTCGTGCTACAGATTCGTACCAACTAGGGCCTTATATGATGCCGAAAAATTCTATAGTATCATATAGCCCATACATTACTCATCGATTGCCAAACCTCTATGAACATCCTACTCACTTCCTTCCCAGTAGATGGAATACAATCAAACCAACAACCTACGAATTTTTACCATTCGGCGCAGGGCCACGGATGTGTATTGGGGCATCGCTTGCCATCATGCAAATCAAAATCATCATCTATCTAGCCTTACAGCAATTCAGTATGGTATTACAACCCAATGTGAGAATGGATAGAAGAACGAATATTGTACTTACACAGCGTTATGGATTGCCAATGAGTATTGTGGCACCATATAAGACCGTAAAACAGTTATCACGGATAGGCAATATTTGGGATATGGTTTATTTCCCTGAGTAGGAGATTACATAATGGATTTTATGTTGTTTATTAGAATCATTACATTTCCTTTTATATTTATCTTACTATTGATTTGGACACCAAAAATTAAACAAAATAGAAATGGCATATCAGTAGTTCATAAATTATTTTTTGGCGCTGTTTGTTTCCTCATAGGGGCTATCAGTGCATTTCCTGATCCTGTTATACCCTGGCTTCATCTTATCGGGATAGCAGCAATGCACTATGCAATTCTATCTTTACATATGGCGGCTGATCATTTAATAAATAATAAAAGATATATTCCTATTCTTAAAAATAAGGTGTTTATTATTACAACAGTACTAACTATAGCAACTCTTGTAGTAGATTATATTCGACGTGATAATCTACAACCTTTCATTGATTTTGATGTAAAAAATCGAATTCCAATATATTACCTAGGAGAAATACTGCATTTTTTAACTTTATTTTATCTTGGGGTAATTACTATAAGAATGTATGTACTAAATTTCCTGAACGCAGAAGTAAAAAACTTTTCGATTCGAGTGATTGCAGGGTTTTTAACATTCCTAGTAGGTGCAGTATCATCAGGGCTGGTTATGGCAGGTTTAATTGTTTCAATTTTATATGGTGATGAGAACAGAACGTTGTTTACGACATTTTATCACTATAGCAAAATTATTATTCTTATATTAATTATTATTGGATTTGCAATGCCTCAATCGCTTGTAAGACTAATAGCTCATCCTTTGGAGCAACGGCAGGCTGAAAAAAAAAACGGGATGAACTACTAATCTCACAACTACATATAGCCATGACAACAATCGTGCCATTTGTAGTTTTGGCCACTGACAATGCTGCTTTACGTAAGTATCGAAGAGAAATTGAGATCAATGAAGCACGAGAGGTTATTTATAGTCATCATACAATAGAACCGCTCATTGATAACGAGGTAGCACTTATTAAAGAGTTGCTTGATAAGCACGTTGTTTATATGCGCTATGGAACATGGACTCCAAGTTTACCCTCAAAACAAAATCACAATATACAGATAGCAAGACGAATGTATCAGCACCAAAAAAGTGTATTGCGCCAACGTATTAGCATAGAAGGCAGAGATTGATTAGTTAGGTAATCAATTATCGCTGTTTGTTTGAGAGGAGCTTTCCCCCATGATCAGTTTTCACCCCTTTGGCGGCGCGCAAGAAGTCGGCGCGTCGTGTGGCATCCTCAAGCTAGGCATGCGCCATATCCTCGTCGATGCAGGCATGCGCCCTGCTGCCCGCCCTGGCCAATCGCGCACGCCGGATCTCGAAGCGCTCAAAGCCTTCCCGCTCGATGCGATCCTGATCACCCATGCCCACATTGACCATACGGGTTGTCTGCCGCTCGTCGCCAGTCTGTTTCCCACCGTGCCGATCTATGCCACCGAAAGCACGATCGCGCTGATGCGGATTTTGCTGCTCGACAGTGCGCGGATTATGGAACAGGAACACCTCACGCACGAACTGGAAACGCCCTTGTATGACCAAACCATGGTCACGGAAACCCTAGCGCGGATTATTCCGGTGGCCTTCCATCAGGAATTGCGTCCCGTGGCCGCGAATCAAGAAATCAGCGTGACCTACCTGCCAGCGGGCCATATCCTCGGCGCGGGGATGCTCCATATCACCAGTCCGTGGGGCAGTGTCCTGCATACGGGTGATATTTCGGTTGGCCATCACCGCACCATCACGGGCGTTGACCTCAACACGCTGCCGCAGGTCGATATGATGATTTGTGAGGGAACCTATGGCAACCGCAGCCACAAGTCGCGCAAAGACCAAGAGCAAAATGTGGTGGCCACGATTCAGCAGGTGATTGGCCACGGCGGGCGGGTGCTGATTCCGGCCTTCGCCGTCGGGCGGGCGCAAGAGTTGATCCTGATTCTCAAAGCCTTTCGCACCTCTGGCGTGGTGTCGCCTGTGACCATCTATGTCGATGGCATGTGCAAAGCGGTGTGTGAAGCCTATCAGCAGCAATCCCATGACCTGCATCCGGCGCTGCAAAAGTTCTTGAGCAATAGCCAACGGCCTCTGTTTGTCGATCCGACCTTTGGCGTTCTGGCCGTGCATCAGGGCATGCGCCCACGGGTGATTCAGAGTGACGAGCCAGCGATTATCATCAGCACCTCGGGCATGTTGACAGGTGGGCCAGCGCCGCTGTATGCAACCAAACTGGCGCAAGACCCACGCAATGCGATTATCTTCACGGGCTATCAGGACGAAGAATCGCCTGGCGCGGCCATGCTTAAGGCGACCCAAGGCGGCACGATCACGCTGAATGGCCAACGGGTCACGCTGGGCTGTCCGGTCTATCGCTATGGCTTGTCGGGCCATGCCGATGTGGGCCAACTGGAACAGGTGATTCGCTTGGTGCAACCACAACAACTCGTACTCGTGCATGGCGATCACGATGCCTTGAGTCACCTCGCGGCCCGCTTCAAAAAGCTGGCGGTGGCGATTCCCGCTGCGGGCGATGTCGTGACCCTGACCCGCCGTGCGCCGACCGTGAGTCTGCACGCGGGGCAACGGGTTGAGCTGCCTGCGCCAACGCCCGTGGTCGTCGAGCCTGTGGCCGATCCCACGCCGCTGAAGCCTGCGCCCACGTTGGCCGATTTGTACGCGATTGCCACGGCGAATGGGATTCCAGCCCGCCCATGGACGGCGATTGAGCTTGGCGCGGCCTGGTATGGCACGGCCTATCAGCCCACCTTGCGGCCCATCGTCGAGGGGGTGTTAAGTGTCGCCCGCAGCCACTTCCGCACCAAACGGCTCGGCAGCCAAACCGTCTTTACCCCGCGTCCGGCCTTGGACACAGGCGAGCCAAACGTAGCCGCGCCGCCCAAACCGCAGCCCGATGATCGCTGGGATGTCGTGCCGATTGGCCAGATTGTGCTCGTGCTTGGCTCGGCAGCCCCACCCGACCGCGTGCAGCTGGGGGTGATTACGGGCGAACCCACGGGCAGCACCGTGCCACTGGTGGTCGAGGCGTGGAAAAGTCCCAGCCAAGTGCGCGATACGATTCACGGGGTCACGCCGATGAGCAAGCCAGAATGGGTGGGGCTTGAGCATGCCGAGATTCAAGCGCAGCTGAAAGCGCTGCGGGCGACGGTCGATGCCATCCCGATTGATGTGCTGAAACTCTGGCAAGCCCAAAACGGCCAGCCTGCGCGACTCGAAACGCTGATGGCTGCCGCCGAGACTTTAGAGGAACAGGTGGCCACGGGGATTACGCTGATGCGGCGCGGCTTATTGGTGTGGAAACGCGACGGCTCGCGCTGGATTCCCAAGCCGTTTGATTCGCTGAATGACCAAGCGCTGATTACGCGCCATTTAGAGCTGATCACGCAGGTTGGGGCAACAGTCACGCATACCAAAGATGGCCGCACGGGCACGCTCACGGGGCGGGGTGGCTGGCTCCAAGTCGAGGTGCGTTGGGATTCGGGTGCGGTGGAGCTGGTCAAAGATGGGCTGGTGCGGGTAGGGGAGTAAGCACTCCTTGCAGCTGGGGGCGGTATGCCACGAAGGAGGATCAGATGGCCTTGGATTTCTATCTCCAAGCGGATACCTTATTAGAAGCAGATGAGGCGCGGTATCGTGCGTATTTCATGCTGGAGCCACCACCATTGCTTGCTCAGATGGATGTTCGTGCCTATACGCTCTTGACACCGTGGGTGCAGCGGTGTGAGGCCGAACAGCTGGGAGTCCGGTCGTTTTTTGACGATACGCTGCTCCCAAGTACCGCGATCCCCCGAGCACGCCTGCTGCTTGAACAGACCTATCGTTCCATGACGGGTCGCACGCTGGTGGGATCAGACCCGACTCGTTCGCACAATCCCTTCCGCCAGATGGATGCGATTCTCGGTCACGCACGGGTCGGCTATGGAATCTTGGCATTGTGTGATTAACCGCCCATGGCGTGCCGCTTGGTCAGCGTGGATTGGGCTTCGCTCAGTTGCGTCACCCAATCCATCCGGCGTATGATATCGCATCGGTGGGAGACTGGTGCGGGTGGGGGTTGATGAAGGGTCATAAAGCGTCTCGCTGAGCGGCCTGAGCGAAATATGTGGAGTTGGTCAAGGATGGGCTGGTGCGGGTAGGGGAGTAAGGAGGTATGCATGGAACCGGACTATCACGTTCCCGCCAATCTGTGCTGTTCACACACATTGTGCTGTTCACACACATCGTGACTCCGTTCATCTTCATCGTAGCCAGTGTTTGCGGGTACGGGCTGGCTGGTGGTTGCGCAAACGGAATCGTTCCTGCCGACATTGGTCGCATAGCTGGTTTACCAGCTGCTCAAAGGGCATCATGCCGCCCAAGAGCCGCTTGGGTTTGAGCCGTTTGACCGCCCGTGAGCGCTGGGTGGCCACCGCAAACTGGCGATTCGACCAATCGGGGTGGGTATGCAGCAACTGATAGCGCGTCATGCGATCGGCAAACCAACGAGTCGTCATCGTAGCCCCTGCCATAACCCAAGACCAAGAGCCTTGATCATAGCAGGGGCTACGATGAGGATGAACAGGGTCACGATGTGCGTGAACAGCACAATGTGTGTGAACAGCACACCAATCGGTCGCCGTCGCCCTATCGCTGGCGTATGATCATCCGCATGGTGATTGCCCTTGTTGGTGGGTGTGTGCCGATGGTTATGCTATTTCAGATACAACTCCGTTTTTATATTAACGACATCGCCATGGAAGCTATTATTTCGTATTATTATGATCGTCCCATACTTTGGGCCGTGTTCCCGCTGTCATTCGCACTCCTCTGTCTGCTGCTTGGCATCGGGCGTGATGGCTGGATGCTGGTCAAACGGCGGGGAACGCCAACCCTGCTCCCATGGCCCTATCGGTTTGCCCTGCTCTTTGCGGCAATCGCCGTTGTCCTATATGTGCGCACGATTCGGATTCCCTAGCGACCCGTATGCCGATCGACCAGCCACGCAATGGAGGCGTATGTATGAGCTACCGCGTCCCAGCCAATCAATCCCCGCTTTCGCGGAGACGGCTCCGGCTCTTTAATAGTTTCTGCTTTCTCTCGTTCATCATCGTTGGGATCGTCGGCTATTACTTTGTGTTAATCGATCTGTTCAGCCATCCGATGCACGACTGGATGACCATCGTGTCCAGGGAAATAATGGATGATCCGAATGCGTATGGAACAAAATCCTTGATTCCGCTGATTCCCTTTCTTCCATGCTCATGGATCTGCATCTATCACGAGTATCGGTATATTGAGTATTCCAAACGCGCTCCGTCTGGTGTGTGGTATGGGATCTGCGGACTGCTGCTCCTATGCTCGTTGTTAATCTTCGTGCGCGGTTTTTTTGTTGCTGGGTAAGTAGCGGAATGGTTGATGGGGTGATGATTGTCCACTATCAGCGTGGCCACCATCGTTAATGGATTCATGGATTGACGTGGAGGATCGGTGTCCTATGGAGTACCCGTATACGAGTCGCTATCCCTGCCCGTGTTGTGGCTATCACACCGTCGAAGAGCCTGGGCATTACGATCTCTGCGCCATCTGTTGGTGGGAAGATGATCCCATGCAATCAGCGCATCCCGACTACTGCGGTGGGGCAAATATCGAATCATTGAACGAGGCACAGCACAATTACCGCTGCTATGGGGCCATATCGAGGGGTGCGCACCCCTTTGTTCGTCTACCCCATCCCGATGAGTATCCCGATAGCGGTCGTTGACCACCATTCGTGCGGCCAGCCGCAGACTGACCATACCGCTTGTTATAAAATCGCCAATTAACAACGCTTTCACATTTCATCACAAACCCACGATTCGTGCTCCCGAACGCCACACCATTAAAACTATTAATGCTAGGGCCGTTTTTCGCCGAATGGACCTGCAACCTGCTAAATGGCCTCAATCGAATGCAACACATTCGCGTTCTTGGCGATCCATTTGATGTTTCTATGCCCTATAATCCTAATCCTTAATAGAAAGAAGGATACTACTCGATGATTAATCCATTAGTGCAACAACTGAATAATGAAATTACTGCATTTCGGATTCGTTATGGACGAGGAGTTACCGACATACACATCCTTGCATGGAGAGGATATCTTATCGGATTGTATCAATATACAATTATCTCAGAAGGAGAATATACGTACCTTCTCCATCAATTACCACCTATCAAGGACGTACCTGGCGATGCTGTAGTGTGTTCTGGCGATCAAATCACGGTCATTGCGGTTAATGATACCTATCAATGGGTTGCGGAACTGGAAGGTCGTCTGCATGCAAGCCTTTATCAGTATGGTAACCCATTTAACGAACGCCAAAGTGCGGTCTGGGATGGGTATTTTGCAGGGTTATATATGCATGGAGGACTTTCACTTGATGAATTCTCGTATCTCTCAGATCAGCTTGTTGGATTTGATCATAAGCCCGTCGTTGCTATTTTTCGAGGCGTAGATGAAGACCCTCTAGCGTAGTGTTTGCCTCCGATGTGGGTTCCATTCCATGTGGACTTCCTGCTGACGTTTCTGGTTGCCGCTTTGCCGTCTCAGGCAGGCGCTCAACACCGGATAACACGGTGTATCAGCAGTAGAGTGTCGCAAGGAATCTTTCTTAAGGGGATAGAGAAACGATTCGTGTTTTTAAAGGTCATAGTCCATACTGCGTAAAAATGAGTATTAATCCATACCGAAGATCGATCAAAAAGGAGGAGCAGACATCGATTGTTGCCCATTTGGGGAGCATGAGCAGCTATCGATTGGCCAAATTGGTGCATCATGGGGAGCACTAAAAACTCGGGGGCAGGAGACTGTACAATAGCGTGTGTATTTGGTTCCCAACCCAAAGACGAGCATTTCCAGAATAGGCTTGTAAGGGGATACCATGCCACGAGCAAAACACAAACCCGCACCAACGACCGCCGACCAACCC
>NZ_BAABRU010000037.1 GCF_039545135.1 Herpetosiphon gulosus
GTTTGAGCAGCTGGTTGAGGCATTGTGTGGCTTGGCTGCACAGGAAACCAAACGGCTCAAGCAGCGACGCACGAAGCGCCGCCGATGATGAGGGTGATCCAGGTGATGATGTACCTGATCAGCACAAAGGTTCCTCGCGCCCTGATCAGAACGGATCTCAGCCAATGGAATCTGTCTCACTCGATATTAGCACACAGGGGATTGGGTCCATTGGTGCACACGACCCAATGGGACAGAGTAGCCCGCCATGATCCGCCACGAGCGGATGGGTGATCCAGTCCACCAAAAAATCAGCATGATCGATTTCGAAGGCAGCATAGGGGTCAAAATGAAGGTCTATATTGATAAAACGCACATGATCGATAATCGTGCTGGTATGAGATACCGGATAGCGTGGATGGGTCCGATTGGGCGGCAGGTGTCCTTGGGCGAATCGCAGCATCCCTACGGACGCAAAAATACGCTGCGCCTCGGGAAAGATTGGCCAGCCGACCGCAGCGAGTGGTTCAATGATGCGTGCTGTGACATCATAGTGCCGATCGATCGGGCGACCATCCTACGGCGGTTAAGAGCACAAGGGCTTCATCAGTTAACTGGGTACTATCAAGCGCCATGGTATTTCCTCTCACCATTGAACTGCGTATCGCCATTGACAATACTGAACGCTCCGTCGATGGCGATACACAGTCTATGACGTATTGAGTCCTCTGTCGATAGGTTGCGGGTCAGGACACGCCCCATATTTCCAAGGGATAGTGATTGTGAGCGCTGGTCGCCTGTCTTCGTTCGGTATAGGAACGGAGGGCTGGTGCTGGCAATGATGCCCGGATGAGCACGCACAACCACCCGCGCTGTACAGGCGGCGCTCAACCTGGACCCGAAGAAGATAGCGGCGGAGCCTACGCCTATGCGCAAAAACTGGCGCGATCACGGCGGGCCAAAGCGGCGGCCAAGCAACGCCGGAGGAACGAGCAAGGCGACGAAAAAGCGCTTGACGAGCGTGCGAACATGTAGTCAAGCAACGGTCAATCGACGATTGGCCGCGTTTTGTGCGGGCGATCCGTTTTATGCGAGCGCATGATTGAATCGGCGAGGAATCAATTTAGAAACGGAGATGGATGATGCCATGGTATGACGATCTCACCCCGTGTACCTATTTCGACCTCGACCAGCTCCATGGCGAGAAACTCCTCGCGGTCGGCTGGCTGGAGCGCGGCCACCCCTATCCGAAAGGCAGCATTGCCCGTGCCGTCCAGACCAAACTCGTCTCGCTCTGTGAAAACCCGTGGGAACCCCTATACGTTTCTCGGCTGGCACGCATGTGATCACTGTCTGCCGCCAGAGCGGCCTGACGCAGTGCATGCGGATGGGATGACCGTTCCGATGGGCAGCGAAAATCTCTTTGTCCCCGGTCACGGCCTGCTCTATGTGGCACCGACACTCATCGTGCACTTCATTGCCGTCCATGGCTATCAGCCGCCACCCGCCTTCTGCGCAGCCGTGCTGGCATGTCCCCCCATGGGATCGGAGGACTATCTGCAAGCAATCAGCAGGAATGGCCCAGCGACGTTCGCCAAGTGGGTTCGCGAGACTCCGAGAAATGTGCAATAGTGGCTGAATAATGAGGAGAGCGCAAAAAAGTTGGGGCATGAACCGCGATGGCGAACAGCAGCACACGGTGATGCCGATTAGCCGACGCACCCGCAGCGGGAGCCGTCAGCCCCTGAGACCGCTGCCGCCGAGTTTTTTCTGCTCTCGAATTCTCCACCAGTGTCAACATTCCTGCGGCCAGCCGCAGAGAACTTCAATCACGAAGCCACCCCGAGCCGTGAAATAAAATGTCCACGATCCGTGCGCCTTGTGCGGCAGTTCAACCACAAACCCATCGCGCAGGCGTTGATTGATCGCGTTGACATCTCTTAATCCCATAAGGCATCCTTGGCCAAGAAACTGCCAAGGATGCCGCTGGCCGCCCCCGCAATCGGGAGCTGCGTCGAAACACTACCAAATTAAGGTAATCGTTTCATTGTTCGACGGATAAGAAAATTTAGTTTTTCATCAGGGATCGAGCCGTTATACCAAGCATAAACATACGTAACGGCATCAGGATCAAGATTAAGAGCCATATAAAGATGATCAGCCATTTCTCTCCCCAAACCTAAATTCTTAAGGCTATGAAGAATTACCGATGGTTGATTATCATCATTATAGAGGGAAATGATCAGTTCTCGTATTACAGAAGGTTCTATCGTGCTCATAAAAATATCCTTTATTTGGTAAAATGAACAGTAACGATGCTATATTCGTCTCCTTCTACAATAGCATCGAGAATTGTAGCATTTGTATATCCATACTCTCGAAGCCATTGCCCGGTAAAGGTACCATTAGTTGCGGCATCTTCTAAACTCGCACTTGGGTTTGATCTTAGATAATTATTAAATCCGGCAAGATTATCTTTTTCAACCCAAGATCCACGAACTATATCGAAATCGCCATCGAAATATTGCATAATTTTATGAAATTGTTCTTTCCCTCGTAATCCAGCATAACGAGAGCCATCATCGCCCTTTGTTTGAAAGTTCAAACGAAGTATTCGATCACGATTATAGATGCGTCCTTGCGCATATAGCTGTGGATTATTAGGAGCAGAGGCCTCGTACTCCTTATAATTATTAACTTCTCCTTTTTTTATTATAAGATCGTTTTGTTGGCTTTCGCCACTACTTGTTCCACCATTCATCATGAGGACGTTGAGATTCATCCCAGCCACACCAGCCTGAACTGCTGAGTTGACAGTTAGAACGCGAGCTGCGGTTGGGGCTACCCCACCGCCCGCCAAGGCCAAGGCTGGCCCACTGCCGCCGCCACCTAATCCCCCAAGCCCAAGACATGCGCCAAAGAGACTCAGGGAGAGATTCAAGCCGGTGACGGGATTTGGGTTTTTCATAAAGGCATCCATGGCTAAGAAACTGCCAAGAATACCAATGCCTGCTCCCACGATCGGGAACTGCGTCGAAACGCCACCAACCAGCCCTGAAACAGCCACTTCTGTCCAATCTATCGCATCAAGAGACCCCTTCTGAACAAATTGGGAGACAAAATTCATCCCCGCCCCAACCGCCGCACCGATACAGAAGAGCATTAGCGGGCCAAGACACCGTCCACTGGGATCGGTAAAGCGGGTGGGTTGGTTATGGGCATAGGCATAGGGATTGAGGGTTTGGGGATTGCTGATCATCCCATCCCACGGGTCACGGCTCAGGAATCGACTCGCTGCCGGATCATACCAGCGGGCACGGAGATAGACCAAGCCGCTGGCATCTTGCCATTCTCCCGCATAGCCCAGTCCCGCACTGGCGGTGCCACCGATTTCCACCCCAAACGGGGTCCACTGCCGCGCTTGGATCACGGTTCCGCTATCGCTCAGCGTGCGGCGCACCGATCCAATCCCATCACTGATCAGCCAACGACGGCCACTTGGCCCAAGGCTATAGAGCACCCGTGCCGTCCCGCCGCCCATCGGCGACCAGACATACCACGTCGTGCCGCTCGCTTGCTGGGTGCCGACTAATTGGGCGGTGGATGCCGTGGTATCCCACAGGAATCGGGTCGTTGCGCCATTCGTCGTGCTGGCAACCAGCAGGCCATCGCCATTATAGGTATGGGTGCTGGTCGTGCCGCCTTGCGTGCGGCTGGTTAGGCGACCCAAGGCATCATAGGTATACGTCGCGGTGCCATCGTTGAGCACATTCCCCGCCGCATCATACGTCCAATCGGTGCGTTGATCGGCAGCCGTGTAACTCCATGAGGTATGGTAAGGATCGCTATCAAACGGGCCGCATGTGTGTGCTGATCAAGTACATTGGCGGTGAGTCCATCCTCACGTCGGCATGGTCAGTTCTGCGTTCTGGCCTTGATCAGGTACATCGTCGCCTGGATCACCCACATCATCGATGATCCAGGCGACGATGTACCTGATCCGCACACACAATGGCTTAGTTTGTGGAGCCTGACGAATCCTGTGATAAGTCATTATCACAGGATTGCTATCCATCTCAACCTCCATCCTCACATATGATGGACTGGTTGTGCTAGCACGATTATTGAGCGTTACCACAGGAATCGGTGGATGCTGCACCGCGTGACCGCCTCGCTATTGAAATTTTTAATGATGTGATGTTTCGTAACACAATTCTTGTCCTTCTCCCTAATGAAGGCATTTGAGTTTTACCAGGAAGTGAGTTTATGAGTTCAACTGACCATATTAATCTTATTTTGCCATCACAATGTTTGCACCAATGGACGGAAGATCTTGAAGCACTTGGATTTGTGCCTGATCCGATGGCACAGCGTCGGCAGGCATTTGGCATGATCAAAGTGTTTGATCCATCGCAATTTGGTTCGGTTCGTGTCTCTATGGGTGATACTCAGGATGTTTGGCAGGGTGATCATCCTGCCTTGTATGAGCAGATCACGACCCGTTTAGGAACGAATCAGTGGTCAGATTTTGTTGTTACTTTTGCGTATCAGCCACGCGCAGAACAGGAAACCCTTGTGCTCTTAAGATGGGTTGCTCAGCACTACCCGAAGTATGCTGCGGCGATTGACTATCACCACCTCCTTGAACCATCCGATATGGCCGCACTTGATCGCGAAATGCTATATTGGAGTGGTGAGCTATGGGATGATAACGACTGACTTGAACTACCAAATCAATACTCTCCGCCCAAAAATGAGCGCTGCCGCCCATTTCATTCCACCATCGAGGCCCATGACCAACATTTACACTGGTGGCGAATTCCATGTGAGCGGCATTACCCCTGACCATGCCCTCTGTGCTAACATGGGTGAGACAGATCTGGGATTATGATCTTAAGTCGAGGGCCGCAAGGAGCTTCCATGGCCAGCAAAAAACCAACGCCCGACCAATCGACCCATGACCCTGAAGTGCGGCCCAAAGCCGCCCGCACCCACTGGAGTGCCCGTGACCGTCTGCGCATCCTCGCGGCTGCCGATGCCTGTGCTCCGGGTGAACTTGGTGCGTTGATGGACCAGCGGGAGCATTTGAACAGAAACCTACGGTTTGACCACGCGTGTGGCATCGTGAGCATCCCTCATTCCGGAATGGGAATAGCATAGACCTGAATCGTACAATCACGGAGTGATGCAACCAAGTAGCGGCTATCTGGACTCCAGTCCAGGAGAAAGACGGCCCGCATACTGCGCCGGGTAGGAGCGGTAAACACTGTTTGGAGAAGGACCCCATCCTGACTCCACAGGCAAATGGTGCTATCCCATGACCCGGTCGCCAGGATCTGCCCATCCGGACTCCACGCTAGACAGGCCACACCATAGTGCGTACCGACAAACGTTGTGATCCGTGTGCCCCCCACATCCCAGAGCTGGACATCCCAATCATCAATCGTCGCCAGACTCGTCCCGGTGGGATGCCAGGCGACAGGACTACGAAAGCAGGCGGTCGTCCCACTCGGAACGACCGCCTGCACCGATCCATCAGCGTGCATGATCGCGACCGCCGTGTCCGTCCAGAGCGCCAGGGCATGACCTCCAGGACTCCAGGTCGGAATGGCCTGGCTCATGCTGGATGGACTGAAGGGTGCTGCGAGGGCCGTGCGAGTCGTGTGGTTGCCACCATGATCCCATGTGCTGATGTGCGTCTGCGTTGCGCCCCGCACTGTGGTGGCATCCACCCAGCAGAATGTTGGGTTCCAGCCCAGCTGGATTCCAGCTGACTCTGGGAGCATGGTCGTTTGGCCACGATCCAGATCCCAGAGGATGACCCGGGTGGTATCCGTGGTCGCCAGCACATGGCCACTGGGACTCCAGAGGAGCCGTGTTCCGGGAAGGATCTGCTGTGTTCGCGTATCTGCGGGCGTGACCTGAATAGCCTTAAAGCCATACGCCATAACCTGGCCATCAACACTCCACCCGACGCTATAGATGGGAAGCCCCGTCCGCCGTGCGTCGGTTTCGGTGATAGTAGAGCGGCATGTTCCCCATGGGGTCCAGAGGGCGAGCCGTGCCGTTCCGGCTGGGTCATTCAGCGGGTAGCTCAAGGCTAGCAGTGGCGCTGTCGGATGCCATTGCACGTGTTTGGGATAGCTGAATGAATCGGTGTGGCCAAGTTGTCCCAAGTGCTGGATTGCCAGACCCGTGGCGGGTGTAATGGGATGATACTGGGCGGAGCGCTGATCGTCATTCATGCGCTGTGCGCTCCGCTTGACTCGCCGATTGGGACGCTGTATAGGCTGCCAGGTATTTGTACAGTGTTGGTTTCGAGATACCCAGGAGTCGGCAAATGTGCGCGACGGTGTGCTGTTTTTCAGCATATAGGCGTACAGCGAGCGCCTGTTGCTCCATGGTGAGCGCTTTCGGGTGCCCGCCCGTGCGCCCGCGCGCACGGGCAGCCTGGAGGCCTGCCTGCGTTCGTTCGCGAATCAGCGTGCGCTCAAATTCAGCGAGGGCACCAAAGATATGGAAGATCAGCTTGCCAGAACTGGAGGTCGTGTCGAGGGACTCCTGGAGGCTCTGCAATCCAACGCTGATATGCTCCAACTGCGTCACGACATCGATCAAATCCTTCAGCGATCGACTGAGTCGATCCAAGCGCCAGACGACGATCGTATCGCCTGCTCGCACATACTGGAACATTCGATGGAGACCAGGACGATCAGCGGTTGCACCGCCCATGCGATCTTCAAAGATTTGTTCGCACCCCGCAGCGGTGAGTGCATCGCGTTGCAGTGACAGATCCTGATCATCGGTTGAGATACGGGCGTAGCCAACCAGCATAGCAGACCCTTCTGAATGTAAACATATCCGTAGAATGTCATCCTATGTTAACATAGATAGTCTACCGAGTATATTGCCGATCTCTCCACGCGTCGTAGGTCGCTGAACGGCTGGGAGGATCGATGGTTCAGAAAACGAGCGTTTTTTATAGCCAATCCCGGCACAAGCAGCGGGTCTTAACGAGCACAAATCGGGTTAAATATGGACGAACATTTGTTCAATACACGTTTTCGGGGCCAGCTGGGTTAATCCCCTCAATCGAGTAAAGTATCAGCATAGCTGATAGATAGTTATCTTTTACACATCCTATTCTTTAGTATGACGTATGCTATTTATGTACGAGGATACATGTCATCATTTACCTATCTTATCCCACTTGATTGGGATACATTTACCCAAGACCTGTTGCCTGCATGGAAATACCTGCTGGATACTCCATCCTCCTTACCAACCTTTGTGTACGCCTATCTTCCGCCCGATCATGACGAACGCTTTCTGGTGGATTGGGATAGGGCGCTGTGGGCTTCGTTTCCACCAGGGTATTGTGATGCATTAGGATGGAACCCAACGCACCCCATCCTGACAACCGCCGCTGTTCGATTGCACGGCGAATCGACACGGGCCGCGCGTATTCCGGCGATGTATCCTGCATCTGAGGTCTTGGGTGCCGCGATTGCACAGTATGCACGCCTCGATGGTGGGCAACCCGATCCCCTGCGCCACCGCATGCATCCTTTCATGTGCCATCCCCTAGACTATCCCGATCTGCAGGCTGTTGGCGACAACCAGGGATTGCGGGATGTGCTGGCGTTGGTATTTGAGCCTCGTTATCATCGTGCAGGCTATACCAGCTATCGTCCGCACGCGGCTGCTTCCAGACGGCTCATTGATGCAACCGCACAGCTGATGTTGGGGATGCGGACGTTGCCAGGACTGCTTATGCCGCCGCAACCGTTGAGTCAGCCAGGCTGGGCTTAAACGCGCGGCCCCCCGAAACATGGCAGCGAACACGTGTTCGCTTTTACCCATGCGATGGAGCCTGAGAATCCTGTGATAAGAACCATGATCACAGGATTTATGTGCGATGATCCGTTAAGCTAAGCGTAAAACGGACTGTCTCTATCGATGAATATCGATTGTTATCACAGGAATAGTCGGAATGGCCCATGCCACCAACCATATCCAAAACGGGTCTATGCCGCGAAGCTGTCCTGACTAGCGACATTCCACGTTGGGCATTGGTCACACGAACAGCCCGATGCTGCTGCCCCCTCCGGAGCACGCTGGTGCCATCGCTGATGCCGAGATCCGCATGTGGCGGCGAAAGAGACAACACGGTTAATCAACGGGGTTACCATTGTTGGTATACGTACATATGTTCGCTGCCATGTTTCGGGGAGCCGTGCGTTTAAGCCCCATTCGGTCATCGTATGCCTCCAGCGCGTGCTTCCACCCTGCCCTATCAGTACGCAGATTTAACGCCACTGATGGTATTCATTCATTGCTAAAAGCGCTCTCGTGCCCCTCCTGCATCCTTTCTTGAGCGCAACAACGCAGATTCCCCCAGTTTCCTCTCGCGAACAATTGTACTGAAGTGGAAGTTTTTTGGGAATTTACTGCCGAGTGATCGGTATGTGTAACCAAGGTATTGACGAGTGATGCCCTCTATGATTAGGATGTTACAAATGATTGGCAATAAATTGAGTAACACCTGCAATCATTGTTTTAACCTGGTCATGGCTGTATTCACCCCAATTCCCATGAGCGGCTGCATTTCTTAAACCAGCCCAAGCAGTAATTTGTTTCTGCATAACACTATTATAGATACCTGTTTTCGCAAGATCAGCATTCATTTTATCTAATTTTGCATGGGCGATTCCTTCTCGATCACATAAATCCTTTAGGCTCGTTTCTAATGCAATACCTGCTAGTAGGCCCAAACCCAAGATTTTTACATCCAGCCGCAACATGGCGTGTTTTAGACGATTGGAATAGCCTAAAACGATGATTACCATATTTGAAAGATAATACCGATTATCTTCCAATATTCATAAAAAAGTGACGCTATCCCACGCTATTTTAGCGATTTTTTGAGGCAAAATAGCGGAATTATCTAACAAATAAACTTTTTTTAATGCTATTGCGCCTGGCTGCGAGAAACTTGGGTTTAGGCCATCATGGGCGGCACATCAGCCGCGTGTTTGGGGAAGGCTCCTTCGACGGGAAGGTATTTGAGCAAAATGGCAAAACCGAGGCGGGTTGCATCCGTTTTGTTGGCGATGAGCGTCCAATCCTCCTCCGTAAGGGTAAAATGTGCGGCAAGCTCATCGACATCCCAGAATCGTTTCATGCAGATCCTTTCACAAACCATCGATCGTGGTACGAACCGTCCATACACGCTGCGAAACTACCCCGATACGGGATTGCGCACTGGGCGATCGATCGTCTATGATACATGGCAGAGAATACGCCTTCTCGGCCATGGTGCGCCGTGAAATACCACGGGCATCCGCCTCAGCCCGTCGTCCATGGGTGGCGCTAACCCGCCAAAAACATGGCCGAGAAGCGATACAAGGATGCGGACTCATGCCACGACCGGACTCTGAACCAATTGAATCGCTGATCGATCGATGGTGGAGTAATCCTGGGGCTGATCTGACCGCCGCGACCCGCACGCGCTATCGTGGTGCGCTGTGCCGTCTTTGTCGGTGGTTTGCCGCCGCCGAGCGGCGGTCTTTGCTGCTGGCCGATCTGCATCCGATCAGCCTCGCGGGCTATCGTGAGGCACTTAAGCAGACCGAGGCGGTGAGCACGGTCAATACGCACCTCAGTGCCATCCGTACCTGGTGCATCTGGCTCGTTGATCAGGGCTATCTCGCGACGAACCCGGCCCAACGGCTGAAGCTCGTGAAGCGCACGACTCCATCGGCCCCGAAGGCACTGAGTCCAGCCCACGTCAATGCCCTGTTACGGCAGGCGCAATTCACCCGGAATCCCATGCGGAATACCGCCATTCTCCAAGTCCTGATTCAAACCGGCATGCGGATCAGTGAATGTGCGGCGTTGTGCTGGCACGATATCCACTACGGCGAGCGCAGTGGCCATGCACTGATTCGCGCAGGCAAGGGGAATACCGTGCGCACCGTCCCGCTCAATGAATCAGCACGGTGTGCACTCGCCAGCTATGTGGCACCGCTGCTTGGGGTGGAACCATCGCTGCACACGGTTGCGCGGGCATGGCCGCTGCGGCAGGAGGGTGATCCCCGCCGTCCCCTCTGGACAAGCGAGCGGCAGCGTGCACTGAGTCTGCGGGAGATGAGCCACATGATCCATCAACTCGTGCGCGATACATCCGCGCGGAAGCTGCTGCCAGCGAGCACCACACCGCATAGCCTGCGGCATACCTTTGCCACTCGCTACTTAGCCCGACACCCCCATGATCTTGTTGGGTTGGCTCGACTGCTGGGCCATCGTTCCATCACAACCACGCAAATCTATCTCCAACCGACCGCAGAACAACTTGCGGCACGCGTTGATCAGATCGATCTCAACGCCTATGGCAATGAATGAACCGTCGCTATGGCGTTAAATCCACTCACCGATAGTGCATTGTGGAAGCACACGCTGGATGCATGGAAAGATCGAATGGGGAGCGATACGAGGAATGCGCTCAGCGGTGTGTCTGCTTGGGGTCACCGGTAGTCGTCAATGCGTTATGTTTACTTTGCGGCTGGCCGCAGGATTGTTGGTCATGGGCCTTCATGTACAAGAGAAGCAATTTTTGGTCTTAGTCTCCGAAGTTGTTCATCAAATATGGGGAGACGATGTTCAATCATTTGTACTAGTGGATCAGAACTAGATACTATACTCTGTTCTAACTGATCCCGGGCTTTAAGCACTTTTAGAACGGCAGCATCAACTTGAAGTAATCGATCATCATTTTCAACGATTCCTTCTAACTCCTTGATCGCTACTTGATACGTTGTAAGCGCAATACTAATGTTAACAACTCTGGACTTCATAACAAGTTTCCTATAACATCAATAGTATTTTCTCACCTAGATTAGCCGATCAATCTACGTGAATTGCTAGGAAAAAGTTACTCTTATATGCTTGAATCCCAGCGACTGGGCAACCGAGCGATGTCTCCAAGTAACTGCACCAGCACCAACGCTATGGAGCGTCTTTATTCCCATATAGTACACAAATCAGCCCCTAATATTAATGAATTTTACCACCATTTTCATCATTTCCACGTGCTTGACATCGCTCATGCTCTTTGTTAGGATATCAACCAGAATCGAGAGAGAGAGAGCATCCTTATGCTGGAGAGCATGTGGATGACCCATCACCATCCATCCCCATGTGCGTTGTCCCTATACGCGCCTTCCTCGGATGACTCCTCCTCTGATTGCTGATAGACCCTCTATCGCGTTCAAAGGAGTCCCTATGTCCCTTGTGCCACGTTGGCTTGCCCATCTGTTGGTCATCACGCTGTTGGGTTCGGGTGTCCCCCGCGCAGCCGTGCGCTCGACCGTGCCCGCCAATCCGCAGCCGCCGACGGTCACGGCCCCAATCACGCTGCATGATGATTTGCCACCATTGCCTGATTTGCCGCCCGTTGCACTCCCACTAGCGGATACAACCAGCCAGCGGGCCACCATTCCCCTGACGACGACCTCCCCATCGCCGTTTGGCCCATTGTTGGCTCGCAACACTGATCCCGCCATTGAACCATCGCCAACCAATCCGATCCCCTTAGACGGCGACATCGACCAAGGGGCATCCCGCTCATTGGGGCCACAGGATGTGAGTTCGTGTATGGGTGATGCGGCGAATCCCCGCGCATGGTGGCAACGGGATGCAACCAATCGGTATGAATTTCTGAATCCGAGTAATGTGGATTGGTCGCATGATCCGACGGGTACCACCCTGCAACGGCGCTTTTTCCAGACTGATCGCTCGGTCGGGATTGTCATTTGTCTCCGCCCCACCGATCAAATCGCCAGCTGGGTGCCGAATGGGACGACGTGGACGACCACCTGGTATCGGAGTGCCACTCCGACCAGCACTGTGCCAACCATCGAGTTTGGCCGCGTCACGATGACCTATCGCGGCGTTCAGAATGGGACGCTCCTCTTTACCGCTCGCTGGAATAATGGCAACGAGTTTCCCTTCGATCAGAACTGTACGGCGACGGCAAACCCCTGTGCAACCCTCGCTCCGCTCAATATTGATGCGCTCGATCTCAAACGCTATCCTGGCATGTGGCGAGCGGTGGTGACGAGTACCACCGGCATGACCGCCACCCCACCCGATAGCGTGATGATTAACTTAACCGTCACCGACTATGAGGCCAGCCCCAATCCGATCAATCGGGCAACCCCGACCACCTTGACGACCCGGTTCCAAGCAACCCCACCCACGCGGAATGCACAGGGTCAGCCAGAGATCCCCTTCTTGGGCTATGACTATGATCTCTATACCCCGGCAGGTCAGCATATCATGACCTTGCCCCATCCCACTCCAGGCTTTGACCCGGGTACCGCGACCGCAAGTTTCGCCACGAGTTGGAATAACCAGCTCACGAATCCCACCCGCCCGATTACCGATGGCACCTATCTCGTCTCCTTCATGTTTGCCTTTGGGGAACCGTTGTGGCTAGGCTGGAGCGAACCGGCCTACATTCAGGCCATTTGGCCGCTGTATGTGGGCGTTCCCGCAACCCAATTGCGCAACAAAGGCTCGTGTGAATTTGGCTGTTCTCCCGCATCCTACCAAGTCGTGGCAGGCGATCCGGTCAATACCGCCTCAGGAAATTTTCTCCATAGCGAAACCGATCTGACCATTCCCACCGATGCCGAGCCACTCACGTGGACGCGGTCCTATAATAGTCAAGCCTTGACTGAAACCTCGGTGCTTGGCCCCGGCTGGACGCATCCCTTCCAACTCCGCCTGGTTTTACCAACAAGTCCACTTGGGGTCGCCAATCAAATCAGTCTCATCAGCCCATCGGGGAACCACTATACCTTTCGGCAATCCGGATCGACCTATGTTCCCCTCCCAGGGGTCTACGCTACGCTCACGGCTGATGCCACTGGCTATACCGTGAGCCTTCCCGATCTGACGCGCTATCGCTTCGATCTGCAAGGACGGGTAACCACGGTCACGACCAGCCGTGGGTCGAGCCTCCAGTACCAGTATGTCACCAGCGGTCCCTATACGGGATTGCTTGACCGCATCAGTGATGCCAGTGGACAACGCTTCGTAGCATTGACCTATACCGGGGATACAGCAACGACAGCCCGCCTTGCCAGTGTCCGCGATCCGCTCAATCGGATGGTGACCTATGCCTATCAGGATGGGATGTTGACCACGGTCACCGATGTGATGGGCCGCATCACCACCTATGGTCTCACCGATGGTTTGATTACCACGATTGATCATGCGGGCGTGCGCACCCTCACCAATGTCTATGAAACGACCGCCGCGAGCGTTCCCGTGGGGAATCCCAATGCGTGGTTATATGCAGCGGCTCCTGCCTTGACCGCATGGCCACCGCCCACCCAACGGCGGGTCATCGCTCAAGTGAGTGGTGATGGGGTGGAAACAACCTATCAGTATGCATCTGATGGCACGACCATGGCGACGCGTGACGGCAATCGAGTCTATCGGGAAAAACACTGGTACCGCCCGGATGGCTCCTTGGATCATATTAGTCATGAAACCACGCTCGGCACGATCACGACCGAACAAGCAACCTTCGATCCCGCAACCCTCGGTCGAACTGCGACCACTGATCGCTATGGCAATACGCTGCGTCAAACGACGAACGCGCGTGGCCAAGCGACCTCGATGACGGATGCAACGGGTGGGGGGGTGACCACAACCTATCGGGCGGCGACCGAAGCAATTGCCCCCAATCAGCCAGCGATCGTCCGCGATTCGTTAGGGCGGGAAACGCGCTATCAGTATGGGCCGGGTGATGTGTTAACCAGTGTCACTACCGGGATTGCGCCGGCAACCCCGCAGGGCCGCACCACGACCTATACCTATGATCAACGCTACCCGGGTAAGCATTGGCTCGAAGCCGTCACCGATCCGCTGGGGCACACCACCACCTATACCTATAATGCTTGGGGCCAAATCACTGCCGTGACCGATGCCGCCGGTGCAACCACGACGACCACGTATGATGCGGTGGGCCGCGTGAGTGCCACTGCCGATGCGCGGGGAACGGTGACCCGCTATAGCTACAATCCGGACGATACCGTCGCCATGGTGGTGCGCAATTGTACGGATGCCGCAGGCGTTCCCAGTCTCACGGGACCATGTGCCGCCCAAACCGCCGAGCGCAATCTCACCACGACCTATGGCTATGATCCCCACGGTCGGCAGGTGTGGGAACGATCTCCCCTCGGAACCTATACCGCCCAACGCTATACCGCTGCGGGCCATGTTGCATGGCGTACCAAGGGCTTGATCGCCGCAGGCTTTCCCGCCACGCTCCCGACCACCCCACCCGCCTATGATTCCCGCTGGCCCGATCAAAACAGTACGACCTTCTATGCCTATGACAGTTTTGGCCGCACGACCTTCATCACCGAAACGGGGATCGTGACGGGGTCGCTCATGCTCGATTCCAGCCTTGGGTGGCGCTGGACGGGAATGACGCAGCGGGTGACCCGTTTCACCTATGATGCGTTGGGTCGCCCATGGCAAGTGATTCGACAGTATGATCCACAGCAGCCGCTGACAGGGCGGAGCGATGTCAATCTCACCACCACCTATACCTACGATGATACGGCGACACCCCGTGCCACGATGATCTGTGACCCGCTGAATCGCTGTATCCGCACGGCGTATGATGCCCTCGGACGGGTCGTCTCGGTCATCGAGCGCTATCAGGATGGCATTCCTGGCCCTGATGCCGCCGATCGCCAAACCGTCACCACCTATACCCCAGCGGGACTGGTCGATACGGTGATTACGGACTACCACGATGGTGTCTATGCGCCAGCCACCGATCCGCTGGCCGACCTGAAAACGGCCTATACCTATGATAGCTGGGGTCGCGCGACCCGTGTAACCACAGCGGTTGATCCGGCTCCGATCAGTGGGGCAACCGATGTCAATCGGACGACCCAGCGCTGGTATGATGCCAATGACCGCCTGTATGCCGAACAAGATGCCATGGGGCGCATCACCCGCTATCGCTCCAATGCGGTGGGGCAGGTCATCGAAACGGTCACCAACTGCACGGGCGCGACAGCAACGCTGCTCACCGGCACCTGTGATACCTTTACCCCCAGCCAACCGGATCGGAATCTGCGGGTATGGACGCAGTATACGGCGCTCGGGCAAACGGAAGTCGTCACAACCATGCTGGATCTGACGGCACGGCGCACGACGGTGTATCGCTATGATCCGCTGGGCCGGATGACTGTCCAGGTCGACCAGTGTACGGCCAATGGGCAACCCGTCATTGCGGGCTGTGATACCCCCAATCCCACGGATACCACCCAGAGTGATACCAACCGGCGGCAGTTGTGGATCTATGATGCGGAAGGCAATGTCGTCGATCAACGGAATCCACGCGGGTTTCGCGAGACCTTTACCTATGATCGCCTGAACCAGCACCGCAGTCGAACCTATTATTTCATCGGCATCACCTGCGAGCCGACGACCATCACCTGCGCGACCAGCCGCCAACAGGCCGATGGAACGGGCCAGGTACGCTGGCTGGTTGATGAAACCGGGATGGATGCCACTGATCCGCGTCGGAATCTCGTCGCCACGCATGTTGATCCGGTGGGACGGGTCGTGCGGACTGTTGCTGCTGCCGATAATACGGGCCAATTCGGGATCGTCACGACCACGCAGTATGATCGCGGAAGCCGTGCTATCGCCACCACGAATGCCGATGGGCAAACCACGCTGCTGGGGTATCGGGGTGATGATCGGGTCACGACCGTCGTCGAAAATGCAACCGGACCCGTTGCGCCAATCGCCGTGACCACGACCGCCCAATATGATGTTCATGGCAATCTCCGCAGCCTCACCGATGCCGAGCAGCATACCCGCCGCTGGCAGTATGACAGTCGTGGCTTAGTGTTGACCCAACAGGATGCCGCGAATCGCACGACCACGATGACCTACGATACGGGTGGGCGGATGCGGACGAAAACTGACCCGCGTGGCAGTGGGATGGCCATCAACTTCACCTATGACCTGCGTGATCGGGTGACGCAGATCAGTTCGCCTGGTCTCGCGACCGCCATCACGATGCAGTATGATGCCAGTGGTCGGCGCACCCAAATGACCGATGGGGGTGGGACAACGAGCTGGACCTATGACCGCGCGGATCGCGTCGCGACCACCACCCAGCCCGTGGTTGGCGGTCTCCAGTATGGCTATGATGCGACCGACCAACGCGTCGCACTGACCTATCCCAGTGGTGGCCCCCAGTTGGGCTATGGCTATGATATGGATGGGTTACTGAATGCCCTCGATACGAACCGTGATGGCACACGGGATATTAACTATACCCACACGATCGATGGTCAGATGACCAGTATTGAACCGATTGGCCAGCCATTTACCCTCCAATGGGCCTATGATGCGCTTGATCGGGTCACCAGCATCGAACAAGGCCAAGCCGCCACGCAACGCCAATCCGATCACCGGACGCGGGGGCCGCGTGCTCAGCCGCAGGATCTTGTCCCCACGACCACGTTTGGGCTGCGCTACACCCTCAGTGCCGCTGGTCGCCACGAGGCCATCACCGAATGGCAACAGGGGGCTGGCACTACACTCCCACTCCCCGCAGGAGCCTACCGTCAATATCTCCCGATAGTCCTGGATGAGCGGTTGGATGGATGGCGTTTGCAGTATGATGGCCTCAATCGCTTGACCTTCGCGACGCTCAGCCGACCAGGCGATGGAACGCCCGCGCGGGGATTGGTTGCCGATGAAACCGAAGGGGCAACCTATGATCGGGTCGGCAATCCGCTCACGCGCCAGCGCAACGGGAGTACGAGTGGGCCATGGAGCTATACGGCTGCCGATCAACGGACTGATTGGACCTATGATGCGGCGGGGAATGTGCTCAACGATGGCACCGCGACGTATACCTATGATGCCTTGGGTCGCCTAACCAGCCGCACGCAAGGCGGCACGACCAGCACCCATACCTACAATGGCGATGGCCTGCTGGTTGCCAGCACGACCAATGGCGCAACAACCCGATTCCTGTGGGATACCACGACCCCGAACGCGCAATTGGTCGGCACCCAGCAAGCGAGCGGCACCACCTGGTATGTCTGGTCGCCGATGGGCGGCGGGACGGCGCGGGTGCTCTATAGCCTTGGGCCAAGTGGCCGTCGGTGGCTGATGAGTGACGGGATTGGATCGGTCCGCCGCACGCTGAGCGATAGCGGAACCGTGATCCAAGCGCGGCAGTGGACCCCGTTTGGGGTGGAAATTGGCGGCACCGCCAGTTCGGGACTGGGCTATGCCGGAGAATGGCAAGAAGCCAGCGGCTTGGTCTATCTGCGCGCCCGCTGGTATGATCCGGCAGCCAGTCGCTTCCTCAGCCGTGACCCGTGGGATGGGATGATCAATAATCCCCAAACCCTGAATCCCTATGCCTATGCCCATAACCAACCCACCCGCTTTACCGATCCCAGCGGGAAAACGCCCCTTCTTGCAGCATTGGCGGGGGTTGAACTCGGATTGCCGATCCTATCGGGATTGGGGGCTGCGGCGGCGGCCTGTTATCTCAGCATTGTCTGTGGTGTCGCCGTCTTAACCGCCGTGATGGTTGGTGTCTTTGGCCTCGCCTATCTCTGTCAGCAGGGAGTCCTTTGCCAAGCTGCGCCGGAGCTTAATCCTCAAAAAAAGCCATTATGGCAAGATTGTCCTCAGGTTATTCGTGGAGGAGGATCACAACCGCAAGGCGATCCTGATCCAAGCAGGTCTTTACGCATAGCCGCAAGAGTCGTTTTTGGACTAACCTTTATGAGCACAATGGCACAAATTATGCCTCGTGCTAAGCCAAATACCGCTAATCATCAATCAACTCCAACCCCAACACCACAATCAGAAATGGTTATAGTTGAGCTTGGAGCAGGCGATTATGAGAATGCTATCGCCACGAAACAACGATTTCCTAGCGCACGGGTTATTGCCACGAATTTAAAAGAAGAATGGGTTAATGGAAAAGCCTTCGAACCCCTAGCACAAAGTGACCCATCATTGGAATCCGGCCCTAATGGACATCCAACACGTGTATATCGCGGATGGATGCGAGCCAAGGCACTTGGTGTTGAAGTGGGCGATAATGGTCCAATTGAAAATAGAGATATTCCAGCAGGAATTGCTGATATTGTATATACCCTGTATCCTTATCCTGGGGCTTCTTATATCTTTGGAAATGAAGCTGCTCGGATCGCGAAAAATAAACCTGGTACAATCATATCAGTAACAAGTCAGACATCACCAGGTCTATTCGTCCAAGGTTTTACTGATGCTCGCGCTTGCACGTTCACGAATGGGATTGCTTTCGGCAAAACGGATCATGCAGATGCATACTGGGGAGAATATCAGACTCCTGAAACTAAACAATGCGTTATTCCATAGTTGGGAATAAATGTATTTTGTATAAGTTAAGTATATTGATTTCTATCATAATTTATTGTTATAGAAATCAATAATTATCGATTTATTATCAGGTGGCTTGTTTCATTTTTTGATTCCCATTGTTGTACTATTAAGGAGAATGTATGGAAAACTATATGAAAATCGTTGATAAAGTACCGATAGAGATACAAAAAAAAATAGTGTATAATTTCCTCCTGCTTCGTGAAGATATACTACCAAGTATTAGCGTATTAGTAAATTCAAAAAACCTTATGAATACTCATCCTGAAACGCTTGATGAAGAACAGTTTAAGCAATTTATACATTCTATAACTAGTGCAATTAATTTATTAGAATGGTGTTATAAGACATATCTAGAAACAATAAATCCGTCTGATGATAGACCCATTCGTAACGATTATTATGGATAGAAACTAAACGTAAATTCCCCATACGGAGTGATGGTCACCATTGATGAGACGATGGTGACTATCACTCCGTATTAGCAGTAGTTCACACAGTTTCTAACGCCGATAAGGAAGTTTATCGGCACTTCAACCACACATGGCGGATGATTGATGGTCATAGATGTTGAAAATTGCTCCTGTAGATATCAACATGCATGTCGCTATAGCCTTTATTAATTATTGTTAATGCTAGTGCCGTTTTCTACCGAATGGACAGTCCCTGCCATCACATGATCCTCTTAGGCCTAAACCCAAGTTTTTTACATCCAGCCGCAATAGCATTAAAGAATATTAACTTCTTTATTTTTATCAATCATGATATTTTTCCATATAAAAAATTTGATTCTAAACTGTTGTTACTGGATCAAATGAGAATAGCTTAATAGCCTTCTGTATTGTTTTGGTACCAATACCATTTAATGAAGCAAGAAGATCTGCTGTTAGTACTCTATGTTCAACACGTAATCGAATAATTTCCTTTGCAATCTTTCGATTTATGCCTAGAAGTGATTCAATTTCATCAAGACTAGCGGTATGAATATTTATTTGTCCAGATAAGTTCTTGGCATCTTGTTTGAGATATGTAAGGAGATCACCAAGCACAAGGTACGTATGAAAGACGGTTTTTATTGCTTCAAGACGAGAAATATCGCTATGAACTCCTTTATTGGTTAACTTATGTGTTTTTTGAAGATATGCTCCTAAAACATTGACATGCGCTTTCGCTAATTCACGATTAGAGTCACTTTCGATAGCCGTATCCATGTATGCCCATAAGCGGTTAATATACTGATTTTTTCCAAGTTCGCGTCCATTAATGGGGGTCGCTTGGGGCGGAAACAAGATATCTGCCAACCCCTCAATAAGTCTTCGGCATGTTGTTAATGACTGAGACCATTCTTCTGGATTCTGTGTGTTTACTGATTTGAACGCAATCATCAATTTTTCTGCGAGTGATGGATCGAGATCAAGTAATTCGTTATCAATGGCATCTTTTAACACGTCCCAACTTGTTTGGGATGCTTCAGTAAATGCAATTGATTGATACAGTATATTCGCCTTAGCATGCGTCATACGTCGAACATAGTGCAAAACAGTATTAAGATTGGATTTATAGTATGTCCCATCATTAGCCCGTTTTGTTCTTACCAAATCTGCATATTTTTCTTCAATAAATCCTATACTCTGAAATCCTCCCCCTGCTTTTATCGTTTTTAATGTTAAATATTCGTATAATTCTTCTCTCTCATAAATTATTCCAAACTTTGGTAATGCGGCTATTTTTTGCTCTATTTCAGCTAGTTTCTTTTGTTGTTTCTCTCCTTGTAGTTCATCTAATTGCATCATAAGATCAATGACTTCTTGTAATTTATGGGTATATTGATCATTCCCAAGCTGAATTTCACACCATATCTTTATTGGTTCGTTATTCAGCATTATTGCGGCACGCAAAAGCTTTTGAATAGATGAGATAAGGCTTACTTTGGGATTATCCAAATCGTTTAATGTTGTTCGCAAAAGTGCCAGCGATTCTTGGGTTCTGACATTCATTGAATCCTTCCAATCTTCTATAATGCACGCTGATTATTGCTGTTTAGCTAATGCTTGACGCACCACACTATCACTAATTTCTGCATAGGCTTGGGTTGAGCGTGGATCACGATGGCCAAGAATCCGTTGCACAATCTCCAACCGATGCCCTCGCTCAATGAGTTCTGTTGCACGGGTGTGACGAAGTTGATGGATAGTGTACTGAGGCTGACCTTGCGCATTGGTGAGACCTGCGTTCGTGCAGAGGATCTGCCATTGATAATAGAGCGCACGATAGGAGATGCGTGTCTGGCGATTCGAACGAAAGAGTGGCTCATGCCCCACACCAGTGGGGTGCGTACGCACCCATGATCGCAGTCCTCGGACAGTTCGCGGGGTCGCATCAGGGTCGAGGATGACGATTCGGTCATAGCCATTTTTGGGTTCTCGAAGATGCAGACCTTCGCGACCCGGATCGAGACATACGTCCTGGTAATTCAATCGGATCACTTCGCTGGCACGCATACCGGTTTCGCGCAGGATCGTAAAGATGAGGCGATAGGGTTGCGCTAGTATGCGGATCGCTGCATCAAGGTGATCGCGTTCAGTCTTCCTACGAATGGGTATTGGCAATCGATGGGGAGGTGCGCTTCGTTCACGTCCCTGGGTTGGGTCAATTGGACATATCCCGTGGCGGATTGCCCATGTAAAGAACCGACTCAGGCTGGCTGCACGCCGATTGCTGGTGGCGATGGATGCGTCTTCATTATATAACCAGTTCTCCACATGTTGAATGGTGATGGTATCCAGATCCATCGGCATGGCGATTGCAGCGAGTTGGAGATCATAGCGATACGCCCGAAGGGTATTCGGCCGTAGTTTACGTCGATACTGCATATCATCTAAAAAGGTATCAAGGTGTGCGGCAATGGTTGTCATCATGAATTCTCTGCACTCCAGTGAAGCTACCTCAGTATCTATTGTAAGATAATTCCGGATTTCTCTCTGAAATAACCACAGATGAATCCTTGGTATGCGTTGATTGAGGTTGCTGTTATTGTAAGATAATCCGTCTTATCTTACAATTCTTTCTTTCCGCTGTAAAGATGTGGTGGGATAGTTGCATTTCACGTTGAAATAGGGGTTTGTTGATGAAACGACATTGGACATCGGATGAACTCGCGGAATACTTTACAATCTTGCCGCACGAATCGGCAATACTTGCCCCCATGCATAAAGGCTACAACCGAATTGGGTTTATCGCGACGCTGAAATATTTTTTACTTGAGGGTCGCTTTCCTCGGGATCGGCGTGCCGTTCCTCCCGCAGTGATTATCCATTTGGCGAAGCAACTCAAGCTCGATCCAACCGTCGTATTACACTATGATTGGGATGGCCGAACCAGTTCCGACCATCGAAGCCTCATTCGTACCCTCTTTGCGGTTCGCGAACCCACCGATGCGGACGCAGCAGCGCTCACCATGTGGCTGAGTGATCGGTTACTCTCAACTCATGACCCCCACATCGATCGCCTGAAAGCCGCCGCCTATGAGTGGTGTCGCACCAACCACATCGAACCGCATCGCACTGATCGGTTCGACCGCATTCTCACCGACGCGATCAATGCGTATGAAGCCCGCTTTCATGCAGGAATTGTTGCACGGCTTTCTGCCGAAACGTGTATGCGCCTTGATGCTTTACTTATTGCCCCACCCGATGGCGGTGTTGATGATCCGGCTCAGCCCGCGTCATGGGCACCGATTCAATGGTTAAAACGCGATCCTGGCCCTGTCCAGGTTGCAACCGCCTACACCGAAGTTGCTCGGCTTCAGCAACTCCGTGCATTAGCCCTGCCCGCCGATCTCGGTAAAGGAATTCCTGCATCGGTCTTAGCCTCGTTTGTCAGCCAAGTCGCTGCTCGAAGCCCACATGAACTGCGCGATCACGAGACCCCCTTACGCCATAGTCTCCTCGCGCTCTTTTGTTGGGTTCGCGCTCGGACGATCACTGATACCTTGGTTGACCTGCTCCTCCAGATGATTCATCATGTTGGTATTCGTGCCGAGCGGCGGGTAACGACCGATGTCACCGAGCAAATTCGCCAGATTACGAATAAAACGAAAGTGCTGCGCCAATTGGTTGATGCCGCCTTGGGTGACCCCGATGGAACCATTCGCCATGTGCTCTTTCCGGTTGTTGATGAGGAAACCCTCCGGGATCTGCAACGGGAATTGGAGTTAACTGAGCATGCCCGGCGGAATCATGTCCATGTACGGATGCGCAACTCCTATGGTCTCCATTACCGAAAAATGGTTGCCCCGATTCTGGCCATTCTTGACATTCGCGCAACGGGCGATGGGCAACGACCACTCCTTGCAGGCCTTGCTTGTGTTCGCGATTGGAATGGCACACCAGGGACATCATTCACTGATCCATCTATTCCCATTGAGGGCGTTGTCCCCACCATCTGGCGATCCCATGTGCTTGAACAGACTCCACGGGGACGACTCAAGGTACGCCATATCCCCTATGAAATATGTGTGCTCAGTGCCCTGCGCGATCGTCTACGCTGCAAGGATCTCTGGGTCGTTGGGGCGGATCAGTATCGTGATCCCGCCGAAGATTTACCAGGTGATTTTATCGCCCAGCGCGAAACCTACTATGCTGATCTGAAACTTCCCCTTGATCCCACCGATTTCCTGACCCAGATCCAACACGAGCATCGCGCCGCTATGAGCGAGTTGCATCAGGGTCTTGCATCCAATCCCCACGTCCGTATTCTCGATAAGCACGATGGCTGGATTGAACTTTCTCCACTGACCGCGCAACCAGAGGCGCGTGCAATCCCCATGGTTCGTGAGGCAGTCAACCGTCAATGGCCGCTTACGGCTCTGTTGGATATGCTCAAAGAGGCCGATGATCGCACCCAGTTTACCGAGCTCTTAAGTAGTTTGACGGGGCGAAGCCATCTTGAACCGCAGGAATTACGCAAACGACTGCTCCTGTGCATTTATGGCCTCGGGACGAATATTGGCCTTAAACATATGGCCATGGGGAATCCCGATGTCACGGCCAAAGACCTGACGTATGTGCGCCAGCGTTATCTTTCGTGTGACCATCTTCGTAATGCCAACCAGCGCTTAGTCAACGCATTGTTGGCCCATCGTGATCCAGCGATCTGGGGCGAAGTCACCAGTTGTGCCTCAGATTCCAAGAAATTTGCGGCATGGGATCAAAATCTGCTGACCGAATGGCATACGCGGTATCGAGGTCCTGGGGTGATTATCTACTGGCATGTTGATAAAAAATCAACGTGCATCTACTCACAACTTAAAACCTGTTCCTCCTCAGAGGTGTCGGCCATGATTACAGGGATTGTGCGTCATTGTACCGATATGGATATCCAACACCACTATGTGGATAGTCATGGCCAATCAGAAGTTGCTTTTGGCCTCTGTCGGCTGCTAGGATTCGAGTTACGGCCACGCCTCAAGCCGATCCACCATCAAAAGCTGTATTTGCCAAGTCCCGCTGATCAACAGAACTATCCCCAACTAACCCCTGTCCTAACCCGTGCGATTAACTGGGAGTTGATCCGTGAGCAATATGATGAGTTAGTGAAATACACGGTCGCCATCCAGCGCGGGGTTGCGGAGGCTGATGCAATTCTGCGCCGTTTTACCCGTCAAGCCAATCATCCAACCTATCGGGCAATGGTTGAACTGGGTCGTGCCATCAAAACCATTTATCTCTGTCGGTATCTCCACAGTCTCGCGCTTCGTCATGAAGTGCAAACGGGGCTGAATGTCATTGAGAACTGGAATAGCGCAAATGGCTATGTCTTTTATGGCCGCTATGGTGAATTCCGGACGAATCAGCGTGAGAACCAAGAACTTTCTATGCTCTGTCTGCACGTCCTACAAAATGCGATGGTCTTTATTAATACGCTCATGATTCAAGAAGCTATCGCCGGAACACCAGACCTGACGCATCTGAAGGCCCACGATTTCCGTGGACTTACTCCCTTAATTTATCAGCATATCAATCCCTATGGTGTTTTCTATCTTGATTTACGAACGCGTCTGCCCTTGACGATTGCGCGAGCGGCATAGGGATATAAGCCATAATTCAACGCCCAATACTGTTATTAATAAATACCAAAGTTTACTCTTCGTCCATTAGGATATGCTCATCATCGCTCTCAACAGATCACTCACGCTGCTCCTTCTGTATCTGGGCTTAACTGTAAATTCCCCATGCGCATCAAGCTTAAATGGAAAGGACGCTCTTCTGGCATCATGACATTGCACCACACCATGAATCAGAGGAGCATCCGATGGACATCATACCGCAGATCAGC
>NZ_BAABRU010000038.1 GCF_039545135.1 Herpetosiphon gulosus
AGACCCAACTTCGTGCTGGCGTAGCTGTCCATTCCCAGAGGTTACCAACGCTATCAAAGGTTCCACACGAGGATTGACCCACAATACTTAAGCCGATTGCTAAAGGATGATTAACTTCGCTCCAATTATAGACAGCATGCTCTTGGGTGGCAGGTTGTTCGCCCCAAGGATATGGTTGATGCTGCATTTGAGCATCATATGCTACGGAAACATCCCACTCGTCTTCACGTGCAAGACATACTTGATAACCTAATGGTAGCCATGATTCAAGATGTAGTGTCAACCATTTACAATATGCAGATGCCTCATACCAGCTTACATCAGAAACTGGTTGATTTTGATATTTCTTTTCCAGTTGCATTTTCCATATGCCTGGCTCAGTACGTTCCCGAGCTTTTTTCCATATCAATCCGCGATCCGTCCAGTAATCGTCATTTGTATAACCGCCTGCATCCATGAACGCGCGATATTGCTCAACCGTGACCATAAACCGCCCAACCCAGTAGGATTGAAGCTCGACGGTCGTAGTTTGTTCTGGTTTATCCCATCCGCCAATCTGATAGCGCCCCGCAGGGACATACCGCCAATAGTGCGTACCTTCGCGGCCAAAATGTATGGAAAGTTGGCGCGTCTCTTGTTGCCATTGCTCAATGGTCACTGGGTAGCGCGGGTCGCCCAAGTCTGCGAGAAGTTCAGCAGCTTTTTGACGCTCATGCACCAGCAGCGGCGCAGGCTCCATCGCTTGACCGTTGTAATAGTTAAGCGCCGCTTGGGCGTGTGCACGGTCTTCAAGCAGGTTAACCAGCCCTGTTCGCAACCGTCGCTGGATGCGATCCACCTTGATCTGCTTGCCGCGCAACAAGCCCCAATCGCAGTCCGCGCCTAACTCAGCCGCCAAGATGAGATCACGATACCAGTCATACTGATGCATCTCCTCCGCTTCATAGGCATCGGAATCAACCAAGGTTGTCAGGAGTTGTTCAATTTTGGCACTGCCAAGCCTCGCTTTGGTCAGGCAGCCAACCCCTAAGAAGATCGGCTCACGCCAGCGGTCATCGCGACGTAAGGCCAACAATTGATCGAGCGATTCAGAAAACACCAAGTGACGACCCGCGCTCTGTTCTTGCAAGGTCAAGTGGGCAAAGGCATAGACCCTGCCATCATCCTCTGGCTGAAGCAAGCCACTGCACTGATCGATATAAGCGATACAGCGCTCCGCCGCGCGATAGGGGTCGGCCACGTTGACCCGCGCAAAATACTCCATTAATTCCGCTTTCAACTCGCGGCTTGGAATCCGGCCACGGCCATCCGCTGAGGTGGCCGTTAAATGCGCCTGATAGCACAACCGATCCAACACCTGATCGCGCACCTCATCGCCCGTAATCCGGTCATCCCCAACCGCCTGCCCCAAGTTCTGCCCATTGCGACTGGTGGTATCCCACTCGCCCAACAGTTGTTTCAGGATATCGTCATACAGGCTATGACGATCACGTGGTAACACACCCTTGCGAGCCAATACAAATATCATCATGCTCAATAGCAACGGATTGTCGGCCATGTCTCGTAAGCGACGGCGGTGGGGGTCGTGCAATGCCTGCACCAACTGCTGGCCATAGCGCTCAATCGCTTCGTGCTCAATCAGGCCCTTGGCATGGAACAACGGAAACCATGTGCGGATAAACTGGGTCATTTGGCCACCGCTCAACGGAGCCAACTCACCCATCGGCCAGTGGGTGATCTGGCGATACTCCTCCGTCCATGCACGGGAGCGGCAGGTGATTAGGATACGCGCATCATAGGCATTGGCAAATAAGCGGATATAGGTCAAGAGTGATAGGCGATCAAGGCTCTCCGCCGTCGCTTCCAGTGGCACTTCATCCAAGCCATCAAAGACAAATAACACCGTGCGCGAACCGTTCAACCCCGCATTCAGCAGCTCGCGTGGCCGTTCAAGGCCATATTTCGTCTGTAAATACTCGTAAACAGCAGCGAGCAACAGTCCAATGTTGGCTTCCGATTGCAACCCTAAATCTTGACCAACCAATGCGCCTGCCAAGGTGCGCAAGGGCATGAACACAGGCAACACGCACTGGTTGTCATCCCAGCCCAGCAAACCTGTATGGTGATTAATCTGATCCAGACCGCGCTGGGCCAAAGCCCACACCAGATGCTTGGCGAAGGTCGATTTGCCGCTCCCCGGTGGGCCACACAGCACGAGGTAGGGGTGATTCAACACGGTTTCCGTCGCCAGTTCGGCGCGAAAAAAGGCTGTCATACCAGATTGTGCATCCTCAGCGACCGCAATGACGGCGTGATCCGGCAAACACTGATCAGCGCTCAGTTCCTCAGGAATTTCAAACCTGTGTTGCTGATAGTCCTCAAACTCCTCTGGATTCAAGGGCCGAAGCACCCGCTGCCGTCCCTGCACCGCCAGCATCATATAGGCGGATGCGAGGTCAATCCCCGAGGTGAGATGCGACGAGCCAACCCCGACCACCCGCAGGGTGTTGTGGCTTTTCGTCACCTGCTTTAAGTAATCAACTAAGCGTTGGCGCTCCGTTTCTTCGGGCGGGCGGCCATAGATGATCGTGCCGAGATTAACCCCTACCACGGGGCCGTAGAACTCGGAATCATCAGCGTTGACAGAACCAGTGGTGTTCGTGGCCATAGGCACAACCTTCTTTCTTACGTGGGGTGAATCTGGCTTGATTGTAGCGGGAGGACTGGCGCGTGTAAAGCCAAATCTATGCGCTAGACAGCACATCACCCGCCGTGCCATCCGGTCGCTCTACCGACTCTTGCCGTTTTTCGTTCGCCTATAGTGCGCGTACCAACGCAGATTCCCCCAGTTTTCTCTAGCGAACGTTCGTGCTGAAGTGGGAGGTATTGAGGGGAAATTCGATCTGCGTGGCCGCGAGCTGGGGCAACGAGTGATGGGTATGTGTCGATCATGGGATGGCTCGTTCGAATGGCTTGACAGGTTTGATACACTGGACGAAAGTGGACATCCACTATGGTTCTGAATGATTGAACTTGACCATAATTTTCACAGTACACGTTGTGCCAATCGCGATGGCACGCTGAGCCGCCAGCAGGTCACAGCAGGAGCAGGCTTGGCGCAAAAAGTGGACACAGAAGGGTTAGAACCAGCGCCCCGAACGGAAGGGGTTTGAAACATGTGACCGTCGGCAACCGACGGTCACATTGCACGGTTAGAACCAGCGCCCCGAACGGAAGGGGTTTGAAACGCCGTTAATGCTGAAATCGGTCATGACGATCTTGGGTGTTAGAACCAGCGCCCCGAACGGAAGGGGTTTGAAACCCCCTCCTGCTAATGCCTAATGGCACTAGTGGAGAGGGCGTTAGAACCAGCGCCCCGAACGGAAGGGGTTTGAAACCTCTACGAGCGACAGCATGGCGTGTGTGCGATTTGTCGGTTAGAACCAGCGCCCCGAACGGAAGGGGTTTGAAACTCCAGTTACGGTTACTATACGTGTTTGGTTAGTAGAGTTAGAACCAGCGCCCCGAACGGAAGGGGTTTGAAACGCATTATTGATTGAGAGACCACCGCCATTACCGTTTTGTTAGAACCAGCGCCCCGAACGGAAGGGGTTTGAAACTCTATCAGTGCCCGAGGCGATGCCAGCGGTGGTGGGTTAGAACCAGCGCCCCGAACGGAAGGGGTTTGAAACGGATTTTTCGACCCTACATTCTGGCCGGCCTACTATGAGTTAGAACCAGCGCCCCGAACGGAAGGGGTTTGAAACGTAGGCGTAGTTCAGACCGTAGCCGATGCCAAACAGGAAAGTTAGAACCAGCGCCCCGAACGGAAGGGGTTTGAAACCCTTCCCTATGAAATTTTTCCAAATCATCGACCAACGTTAGAACCAGCGCCCCGAACGGAAGGGGTTTGAAACCCTGTGTACCCTATACGGTATATCAGAGCCATAATGATGTTAGAACCAGCGCCCCGAACGGAAGGGGTTTGAAACACATGCCGATGATGAAATAGGTGGGCAAGCTGTGGTTAGAACCAGCGCCCCGAACGGAAGGGGTTTGAAACGCAGACGAACTCACTTGTTCCCACATCGGGATCTTGAAGTTAGAACCAGCGCCCCGAACGGAAGGGGTTTGAAACCATGTGCAGTGCTCCGCCCATCGGAGCAAGGAAAAGTTAGAACCAGCGCCCCGAACGGAAGGGGTTTGAAACGCATCACCGGTTGCCGGGGATGGGAAGATCCTTGGTTAGAACCAGCGCCCCGAACGGAAGGGGTTTGAAACAATCGGTGGAATTCCCTGTAGAAAGATGATTAACCATCCAGTTAGAACCAGCGCCCCGAACGGCAGGGGATTGAAACTTGTGTGGAGTTGTTTGGCTACCCAAGACCAGTCGCGGTGTTAGAACCAGCGCCCCGAACGGCAGGGGATTGAAACTTTATTAGTGTTTTCCAGATCTTGATTGGAATTTAACAGTTAGAACCAGCGCCCCGAACGGCAGGGGATTGAAACAAATGCTTGGCCCAAGCTAAGAAAATCAATTAGCGAAATTGTTAGAACCAGCGCCCCGAACGGCAGGGGATTGAAACGTTATTGGTTATGAACAATCCGTGGTAGATATTGCGTTAGAACCAGCGCCCCGAACGGCAGGGGATTGAAACCCGCCCCCGACATACAGCTTGCCCTCGGGGCCATTGTTAGAACCAGCGCCCCGAACGGCAGGGGATTGAAACGCTGTGGTCAACCACAAAGACCCCGTACGACAACCGGGTTAGAACCAGCGCCCCGAACGGCAGGGGATTGAAACCAGCCCCTCCTTGAGGTGCATAGAGCCAATAATCCGTCAGAACCAGCGCCCCGAACGGCAGGGGATTGAAACAGGACGAGTATTATGAGGCCGAAAATTATCGCTCCAAGTTAGAACCAGCGCCCCGATTACCAGGGGATTAAAACTATAGTAACCAGAATCGAAATGGCGATATTGCGAACCGTGTTAGAACCAGCGCCCCGAACGGCAGGGGATTGAAACGAATCCGGTGAGAAACAGCCACATTCCCTTGTGTTTGGTTAGAACCAGCGCCCCGAACGGCAGGGGATTCATGGACACAAAAGCAACGGCCAAGATTGATTACGCAACAAATCAATCATGGCCGTTGGATTATTCCAGTATCTTGCTCGATGATGGAATAAAAGAGGTGGCAGTGCACTTTTTTGGGGTTAGAGTTCTGATTTACGAAACAAGTTAGCCCTTGGGATTAAGCTAAATTAATGCGCATTTTCACCCTCATGATGGTGCTCTGTAACAGTTCCAGCTGCGTAGGCTCCTCGTCGCCTTGCAGTACGACGACCACGACCTGACTAATTGCTTCAAGCAACGCAGCCAACAATAGTTCGTCACGATCGTCTGCTAGCTATACACTAGTTAGTTCGGGACAATCCGTGACGTGTGATGAATCTAATCCGCATTGTCCTCATTGCTACCAGATGTTTCTAACTCCTCTAGCACCCGTAAGATCAATAATGCTATCACTGGTTTTTCTATCTCGTTACATAACCTATGCCAATCACGTTCGCCTTCCCATATACGATCAATAAACTTGCTAATGATCCACCCATCTGCCTCTAATCGAGGTAATACTTGCTCGACCTCAGCTCGTGCCTCGTAATGGCCTTGGGTTGCCGCAACAATAGCTGCGATCAATTGATCAAATTGCTGATCAATCCGCCAGCGATTAGCAGGATGGTCTGCAAAGGCAATGTGTGCTAGGTGACGATACTGGGCTGCTTGCTCTGGCAGCTCTTTTAATCTGGCTATTTTAGCAAGCGTGTTGAAGTCTTTCCATATTTCAGCAACAGCAGGATCAAGGGTTTGTGTAATACTTAATGCTTCTTCAGCATGGCCTTGAGCTTCTGTTAATAGACTAGGAGGCCATATCCCTGCTTCAATTTGTTCAACAAATAGTGCTGCTAAATTACATAACCAATGAGCACGACTTAATGCTGGCAAATCAGGGGT
The DNA here is from genome assembly GCF_039545135.1 of Herpetosiphon gulosus. Lineage (NCBI taxonomy): Bacteria > Bacillati > Chloroflexota > Chloroflexia > Herpetosiphonales > Herpetosiphonaceae > Herpetosiphon > Herpetosiphon gulosus. Next base: position 6,014 of record NZ_BAABRU010000038.1, read on the forward strand.
TTGTAAAGCTCGAAGAAACCAATCCTTAGCTTCAAGAGGTTTATCTAAATATTTTGCTACAATCCCGAGGTGATTACAGGTTTGTGCAATTCCAAGGCTATTTTCTAATGATTCCTCAATTTTGAGACTTTGGCGATAGTTAAATTCAGCAGTAATCCAGTCGTTTTGCAAGAGGGCAACTGTCCCAAGTTGTTGATAAATAACTGCCTTAGCGCTTGGGTAACTTAAAGATTGATATAGGGCTAGTGCTGCATCATAACATTTTACAGCATCAGAATACTGGCGTTGATCAAGAGCCAAAGTACCAAGTTTCTCTAAACTTACTGCTTGGCGATGCTTATCCCCAATAGATTCTTGAATGGTTAAAGCCCGATCATAATAGACTTGGGCTTTAACAAACACACCTTGATCACGATAGCAATCTGCAAGTTGTGCCAATAAAATAGATTGTTGTTGAAGATATATATGATTCCCTATGTGTTCCACAAGTAATTGGTCAATTAAGGACAAGGCTTGATAATAGATTTGTTGTGACTGAACTGATTGCCCTATTTTATAGCGACAACGCCCTATTCTCCCAAGGGTTACACAATGCTGGTAGGATCCATGGCCCAGTGGCTGATTAGTTGGCTTTTGCTCAATGCGAGCTAATAACGTTATAAGTCGCTCAAGCGCTTGATTATAGTGGGCTTGGGCAAAGTCAGCCATACTAAGTTCACTCTCATGTAAATATTCTGACTCAGTTAGTTGTTCGTTTGTAATAATATATGGTGCAATTTGTTGGTTGAGCAGATTGCGCTCACGTTGCATCCCAAAAACATCATAAAACTTATTTAAAATAGTAATCATGTTTATCGCTCTAGTAATATCCTTCAGGTTTATTAAAATTTTGATCACTCGTTGTAAATTAGGCATTTCATATTTGACCAACATCCTTACCTCTTTTGGGTTTTGATGCTCCTGTCTAGCACAAGAGTGCAATACTGTATAGTAGCGCATAGTAAAACGTTGCTCTAGGTCGGGAGGAGCCAGATGATAGTGGCGTAGATAGGGTACAAGAGTTGGATGAAAGGATAAAAAAGGCACAGTAAAGCCTTCAATTGCAACAGGGACAATTAATGCGGCATGCTCGAGGGCAGCACGAAGTTGCGGCCATTGTTCAGCGGGAATCTCGGTAATTTCCAAAAGATCATCTTCGCTTGCGCCACCCTCAAAGGGCATAAGCCGTGTAATCCACTCGCGCTGTTCAAGGCTGAGGCGTTGCAGCGAGTAGGTGAGTGAGGCTTCGAGTGAGTGATGGCGCTGGTTGGCACTAGTTTCATCAGTGTATTGGGCTAAGGCATTGCTATAGTCGCTCAGCAGGTGCTCAATGCTTAAGCTAGAGTCGCGCAAGGCCCGCAGGGTCAAGCCCATCGCCAACGGGTGATGATCGAGCCGCGCCAACAGGGTGCTAAGCGGTAGTTTTGGCACACGCCGCCGATTAATCGCCAAATCGTCGAGTAAGGCAGTAGCAAAATTGTAAGCCGCATGTTCGTCCAAACCATGCAGCTCGATCATGCTCGTGTATTGATCTTGCTGCAAGCGACTATCGCGCAAATCATAATCACGGCAGGTCAAAATGATGCCTGCGCCTGCTGCTCGCAAACCCACCACACAATCCCACAAGGCTTGGCGCTCTTGGGCTTCCAACACATGCAGCTCAACATTGCCCGCGTTGGGCAAAATACTCTCCAAATTATCAGCGATAATCAGCAGCGGCTTGCTGCGTAAATGCGGCGTGAAGCGCTGCACGGCTGCTTGCAAATCGTGCGAATCGGTTTCGGGCAACGCATAATGGCGGGCAATCGCACTGAGCAAGGCAATGTGGCTGCCACCATGTTCAAATGACAGCAGCAATGCGCCGTGATAGAGCTTGGTTTGGGTCAGCCAGGCGGCGGCTTCGGTGGCAAGGCGGGTTTTGCCAATGCCGCCAAAGCCATGCAACAACACGATTTTGCCATTAAGCAACGCTCGTTCAAGCTGCAACAGCTCCGTGGCGCGTCCAACAAACGGGCGTTGCACGGGATTTTCCATAAAGCCCGACAGTTTAGCAGGTTTGGGGCGGCGTGGTTTGCCCGTTGGAGTCAGATTAATCGCTGCCTGCTGATAAAAATGCGGCATCCACCAATCGGTCAAGCTAATTGGATCAGGTTCTTGCTCAGCGTTGCGCGCAAGATGCAGGCGCACCGGCTGGCTTTGCAAGGCTTGACGTGCCCGCTCCAACGCCAATGGCACTGGCTCGCCCTTGGCGATCAAGCCATAGAATTCGCCAAAAAAGATCGCCGTGGTTATCGGCAACACACTAGCGCTCATTGCCACAACTGCGGGTACGCCCGCCGTCAACAACTGGGTTGCCACGCTACTCAAGGCTTGCTGCTTTTGATACTCAGCATCGGCGCTCTCGCTGGTATCCATCACGCTGGTTTGGCAGGCATCTAACAAGACCAAACGTACCCCAGCTCCATTCAATAATGCAGCGAAGCGACTAGCGGCAACTGTATCAACCTTGTGATCACCTGTTTCGAAAGCCAACATTCCTTCCGGCACGGTGGCCGATGGATAGAACGTGCTAGCTGGTTGCATTTTGGGAAAAGCGCCATGACCATCAAAATGTAAAATATGCACGGGTTTGGTAGCATCTTGCAAACGTCGCGCCAGCTGATCGTAGGTTGGTGGACGCAAAAACTCCAGCTCAATCATACCAGGCTTGAGTTTTTGGTCGTTTTCTAGCTGCTGCAATTGGGCAAAAATGGTTTGGGCTGATGTTCGGGGATCAAGAAATCCTGCATCATTGGGCCGCGCCACAACGACGAGCACCCGTAAGGGCATCGCAAACTGCTGGGCTATAATCTTTGAGCGAACGCTGGAAACGGTACGATAGATCGCCACGGGATTGATGCGTCGTTGATTCAAAAAGCCAAAATCATCGTGCAGCAATTCCCATGGCATGCTCAACACGGCGGGAATTAGACTTAAAATTTGCAGGGTTGGAACGCCCGTATCACCCTGCATCCATTCAGCATAGATTTCTGCCGCACTGGCGCTTGATCGAAAAATTGCTGCAAAGAGCGTCTTCCCAACCGTGGCTAACTCCGCTTCAACCTGAGCAGCACGTTCACGAAATCCCAGAAATGGCCAATCTAAATAATCTTCAAAATACCACCGAAAGTCGGCTCGTTGCTGGCTATTCGGAATATCAGGTAAGGTTCCGCTGGCACTATGTTGATTAAAGCGCAGCACCCATTGCGTACCAGCGAACGCATCAGTGGCAGAAGTACATTCGAGCGTGAGGATGTTGGATTGACTCACGGGGTTACTCCTCAACAAGCACTACACTGTCATCCTATCACCCTCTACGGGTAAATAAGAGTCTATCGGTATCCATAGACTATTGATCATCAATTCCTAAGAGTGACTTAAGAAGTTCTTGATCAGCATGGGCTAAGTTTATGCTTTTTCCATCACTGGTCGTAATATTAATATCGGGTTGCGGCATTAATCGCGCAGCACGATCGCGGGCGGCCCATAAAAGCGTCAATATTGCCGCCACTGATGCGGCAATATTGACGCTGTGATTAACAATCTCTACAACGAGTTTCACGTCGTTGAGATCTTTTCGAGGAACTGTTTCAAGGATATGAATGTGATCGGCCAAGGTCTGTTGGAATTCAGTGATAAACCAGTTATGCGGATCATTAACACGAAGGATAAGATAGTGTGGATCCGACTGGGTAGGATTTACAGTGTTCATTCTTGTATCCTTTGATAAAAAATCCTTGTATGTTGTACTAGAGAACATTTTGATAGGATCATGATGTTACTAGTTGATGACCCTCGTATTTCTCAAAGGCGGGCATTGGACAAGAATGGCATCGGCTACGATGGCAATAAGGGCTGGCCATTCTATCGAGGACTCCTCACACAGCACTTAGGGTTGGGGTTTATCGTTACTTTAATAGATACATTGCTTGGCGATTTCTGGCATGGATGGCAGAAAAATCACCTGCATGAGGGAGTATTTATCAATATACTATGCTTATGGATTAGCAGCAGCGCGATGACACTCATACCGCTCCGCATGATGTTCATAATTCACACGAGCACAACCCAGATTAACTAGGCTAATATTCAGTATATCTGACATAACGGCAGGGCAGTCTCACTATTTTGACATAAAACCAGTCTATTTTTGATACAAGCGTAGCGTGATCAATCGAGCGTTGGCCAACCCTACTCTTTATGATTCCTTATATTTACTTTTGTCTTTTTTCTTCTAATTCTTCTATGACTCTTACAATCAATAACGAATATTGATTATTCAGATCTGAACATAGCGATTGCCAATCACGTTCACCTGCCCAAATACGATGGATAACTTCTAGAAGGTTAATCCCATTGTTTTTTTGCATTTTAGAGAATTCAGCAGTAAGTATAGTTCGATATTTTTGATCTCCTTGGGTTGCTGCCACAATTTCTGCAATCAATTGCCCAAACTGCCTATTTATATGCCATCTGTTACCATTATGGGATATATAGGCAATTCGTGCCTGTTGGCGATAGTGAGATGCTTGATCTGACAGATCTACCAATTTGGCTATATCGGCAAGAATACCAAAGGTTGTCCATATTTCGGTACGCGACGGGTCAAGCATCTCTTTAATCCTCAATACTTCTTCAGCATAGCCTTGCGCCTCAGTCAGTCTATTACATGCCCAATTTCCTGTTTCAACTTGGGTGACAATCAAATTGGCAAGATTGCTGAGCCAGTGTGCATAATATAGTATTGGTATATGAGGTATTTTTAACGCTCGTTGATACCAGTTTTCAGCTTCGTCTGGGTTTCCTAAGAATTGTGCAACAATTGCTAATTGGCTGCATGTAGTAGCAATACCAAGGCTATCATTCAACTTTTCTTTGATTATAAGACTTTGGCGATAGTACTGTTCTGCTTTTAACCAATCTTCTTGTTTCTCGGCAACTCTACCAAGCTGATGGTTGATAGTTGCCTCGCCTTTTGGTTCCTTTAAACGCTGATAAATGTTTAGTGCCTCATGATATCTTTGATTAGCCTCATTATATATATGTTGTTGCAAGGATAACGTGCCAAGTTGGACTAAAGTTACGGCCTGGCTTTGTAAATCATCAAGCCTTTGAAAAATATCTATCGCTTGCTCATAGAAAAGTTGAGCTTGCTTGAATTGACCTTCATCAACGTTGCAATCAGCAAGTCTGGCCAATAGTATAGCTTGTTGTCGAATATAAAAACGATTATCCTTTTGTTGAGCAGATAGCCGTTCAATCATAATTAATGCTTGTTGATAGATATCTTGAGCCTCAAGAATAGATCCCAATTTTAGTAAACAGTCCCCAATTTGAGAAAGCGTTAGGCAATGTGTATATGAACCAAGACCATATGATTGACCACTTGGTTGGTGTACAATACGAATTAAAAGCTGCTGAAAGCGTTGGAGCGCCCCATTATAGTTACCTTGCACAAATTCCGCATTGCCAAGCTCACTTTCATGCAGATATTCATTTTCAGAAAGCTGTTTGCTAGAGGACATATGCTGGGCAAGTTGTTGATTGAGCAGATTGCGCTCACGTTGCATGCCAAAAATGTAATAAAAGTGATTCAAATTTATTATTCTAACCACTGCGGCATTAATTTCATTCAAAGCTAATAACCTTTGGATTGTTCTTTGCAAATTGGGTAGTTCATATTGCACTAATACCCGAGTCGCTTGAGAGTGTTGTGTATCCTCAAGACGACTCTCCTCTAAGAGTTCGCAATAACACTCGACAAAACGTTGTTCTAAATCATTTGGAGATCGGTATTGTCGACGGATATAGGGCGTAAGGGTTGGGTGAAAACGCAAGAATACTAAACCGCCACCAAGTAGCTCTACTTGGATTAATGCCGCATGCTCTAAAGCAACGCGGAGTTGGGGCCATTGCACAGCAGGAATCTTGGTAATCTCTAAAAGGAATAGTTCTAATGCACCTCCTTCAAATGGAGCGAGGCGGGCTAGCCACTCGCGTTGATCAGGACTGAGGCGTTGCAGCGAGTAGGTGAGCGAGGCATCCAATGAGTGATGGCGTTGGTTCTGGTCGGTTTCATCGGTGAATCGAGCGAGCAGGCTGCAATAGTCGCTCAGCAGTTGTTCAATGCTCAAACTGGGTTCGCGTAAGGCTCGCAAGGTCAAGCCCATGGCCAGCGGGTGATGATCAAGCCGCGCCAAAAGCGTGCTTAGTTGCAGTTTTGGCGCACGCCGCCGATCAATCGCCAAATCATCGAGCAAGGCCGTGGCAAAACGGTAGGCTGCGGGTGCATCCAAGCCGCGCATGGGCACCAAGTGCGTGAAGGGGCCTTGCTGCAAGCGACTATCGCGCAAATCAAAATCACGACAGGTCAAAATCATGCCTGCGCCTGCTTGCCGCAAGCTCAGAACACAATCCCACAGGGTGTGGCGTTCGTTCGCATCCAAGACATTCAGCTCGGCATTGCCCGCGTTGGGCAAAATGCTCTCCAAATTATCCGCAATAATCAGCAATGGCTTGCTGCGTAGGTGCGGCTTGAAGCGCTGCACGGCTGCTTGCAAATCGTGCGAATCGGTTTCGGGCAACGCATAATGGCGGGCAATCGCACTGAGCAAGGCAATGTGGCTTCCACCATGTTCAAATGACAGCAGCAATGCGCCGTGATAGAGCTTGGTTTGGGTCAGCCAGGCGGCGGCTTCGCTGGCAAGACGGGTTTTACCAATGCCGCCAAAACCATGCAACAAGACAATTTTACCATTGAGCAAGGCTCGTTCTAGATGTAATAGCTCTTTGGCACGACCCACAAACGGGCGTTGCAAGGGGTTTTCCACAAAGCCCGACAGTTTGGCAGGCTTGGGGCGACGTGGTTTGCCAGTTGGGATAAGATTAATCTCACGTTGCTGATAAAAATGGGGTAACCACCAGTCCTCTAAGGTAATTGATTCAGCATCTTTGTCTGGATTCTGTGACAAGTACAAGCGCACAGGCTGGCTTTGCAAGGCTTGACGTGCGCGCTCCAAAGCCAGTGGTACCGACTGGCCCTTCGCGATCAAGCCATAGAATTCGCCGAAAAAGAGTGCGGTGGTCATAGGAACGACACTGGCACTCATGGCCACCACAGCGGGCACACCTGCCGCCAACAACTGAGTTGCTACACTCCCCAAGGCTTGTTGCCGTTGGTAGTCAGTATCGTCGCTTTCACTGGTATCCATCACACTGGTTTGACAGGCATCCAACAAGACCAAGCGCACGCCAGCACCATTCAACAATTTTGCAAAATCACTTGCATGGACTATATTGAGATGATGATCCGCTGTTTCAAAGGCTAAAACACCTTGATTCGTATGCGCGGCCTTAAATGCCATCGATTCGTATGGACTCCCGTGTTGGAGATTTGAAAAACCACCATGGCCATCGAAATGCAACACATGCACGGGTTTGGTGGCATTTTGCAAACGTCGCGCCAGCTGATCGTAGGTTGGTGGACGCAAAAACTCGAATTCGATCATGCCAGGCTTAATTTTGTTATCCCGCTCTAAGTGCTGTAATTGCGCAAGAATAGTCTGGGCTGATGTCCGTGGGTCAAGAAATTCGACATCATCAGGCCTCGCGATGACGACCAATACCCGCAAGGGCATTGCAAATTGGTGTCTTAAGATGGTTGAAGGAATCGTTTTTGCAATGCGGTAAATAGCAACGGGATTCAATCGTCGTTGGTTTAAAAAGCCATAGTCATCATGCAATAACTCCCATGGGATGCTCAGCACCGCCGGAATCAGACTCAATATTTGCAAGGTTGGAATACCATGATCAACACTTATCCACTCATCATAAATTTTCGTTGCAGCCGAACTCGATGCAAAGATTGTCAGAAAGAGCGCTTTGCCAACTGCTACGAGATCAGCCTCTACCCTGGCAGCTCGTGTCCGAAATTCTAGGAATGGCCATTTCAAGTAGTCGTCAAAATACCATCGAAAATCGGCCCGTTGCTGTTTGTTTGGCACATCAGGCAACATACCGCTCGCAGTGCGTTGATTAAACTGTAACGTCCAGTAGGCAAGATCGGGCGAATCGGCAGCGGCGGGAGTACATTCGAGGGTGAGGGTGTTTGCGTGACTCATGGGGTGGCTCCTCGGCTAGCAACACGATGCTATCGTATCATGGCCTAACGAGGAATGGTAGCGATGATGCCGCATTCTGCCAGATGTATATACTAGAACTCGCCCTGAATTAATTGCTCGCCGAATCAATCACGAATGCGCATACCATGGCTCGCCTGCGCACCATACCGCCAATCATCGATGCATGGTCGCATGCCGGAACCGCTGCTGGCCACCATGCACTCGCGCTCGTCCAGCGCTTTTTCTTTCGCTCGTAAACAATTCATTCCCCGGTCTTGCACGAATTAAGATCTCTTTTCAGACAATCAACCAGCACCCTCGCTCGCCATCATCAGTATGTCACCATTTCGCTGTAGCGGCTGATGCGGGACAATAGCGATCCAACGCGATGGGTGGCGGAGGCCCATACCATTCTACGCTTCACACTTAGCCACAACATGATGTATGGCTAAGTGTGCTATGCTTCTTTCGGAAGGATTGCTAAGCGTCTATATATACCAGGAATCTTCACCTGTTCCTTCTCGATCCATCCTTGCGATTTCCACGAATTTAATGCAATCGATATCTGATCACGGAACATTGATGCAGGCAGCTCATTTAATTCAGTAAACCAATTTTTGTATTGGTTGATGAGTATATCGCGACGAATTGTGGAACCAAGCTTAGACTTGATAATAGTAATCCCAACCAGAAGTTGAAAGAAGCGAATCATTGGCCCAACGAGTACCATTTGCCCTTGAATCGATTGAGCAATAACAGCTTGTTCTTCTACGCTAAGTGTTCTCCAGTATCCCAAAGCGAGCAAAAATAGAGAAAGTTTTCGCTTCTCTGCCGGCGAAAAATTGGAGGGATTGGTTACAATTAATTCATACCGCTGTAAATCCTGTATTTCGTTTGGAAGTCTTACATCATCGTCACTAAGACAATCAAGGCAGTGCGATCGTTTCCAGCGAGCGATCCGATGACATACATCACACCATTTAAGCTCATAGTGGCCTTTTATGGGATAGACTTTCCACGCATCAAGTGAAATATGCGCATATTCTCTTAAACTCCAATCGTTTGGAGTACGCTCTGGAGTAGAAGCAAGAAAAACTGGGTACTGTGAGGAGAGGGCAAGGTGAAGTACCCATAAGGCTGTGGAAATGGATAAACTTTGCTCTTCCATTACAGACCATCCTTGCCATGTGTGAGACCATCGTATATCTGGTAATGTTGTGAAAATGGAAGACATATGCATGCTTCGATATGGTGGCCATCGTTGCTTAATGATCGTCTTCACATCAGGTATATCACGCATAACTACTGAGATAAACTGTGATGTTTTTGAAATAAAAAATTTCTCTGTTGGATAAATTACGATACACAAACTCGTAGCTCGTGCATACGCGCAGGCCAGCATAGTATCATCTACTCGTTCTTCTCCACTCACATAGATGATAACAATGGGCGACTCTAAGCCGCGGTATTTACGGATAGAAATTGTTTTATTAACATATGACTCCACGTTTTTATAGATATCATATAAAGACGTGTATGTTCTATGATCATCCTCTAGGGAGTGAAGTTGGTACTGATATCGGGAGTGAAGATGGTGCTCAGATGAGATGCGTTCTTTCAACTGCTTAAGATCGTGTTGTTTTTGGCTGTATTTTTTTTGAAAAGCGTTTCGATACATTGGTTCATCTTGCAAATAGACTACGGTAATATCCTGAGCACTAACGCCGGCATTATGGAGGATATAAATTGACTCAAAAAGGGTCTGCAAGGGAAAGTCAGATGCCAACTCGCGAAGCGTGTCTTGCTCATGTGGTCGCGGAGAAATCTGTTCATAATCTGATGGCAAAACTTCGCATAATCGATCAAAGACGCTCCGAGGCGAACGCAGATTCATGGATAATGTGAAAGGATTGGGAACATTGATGATCTGAGCAATCTCACTAGCTGCTATTTTCGATTCATATGAAAATACTTGCGTCTCATCACAACAAATAAGAATTGGCTTATCAATAAACCATTGGGTAAAGGAAAGAAGCCACTCTTGCTTAAATACTTGTCCTTCATCAATAATCAGGGCATCATAATCGCCCAACTGCTGTGCATCAACGGCGAGTTGGAACACTTTTGGTGCCTCATGAAACCAATTATCATCAAAGGACACGCTCAATCCAAGTATACGGCGTGCATCGGTACAAAGTTTATGGAATGTTGTTACGTTGATAGTTGTATCATTAAGTTGGGCTTTAAGATACTGTGCTAATTCTACATTAAAGACGACAAAGAGTACCCGCAATGCGTTGTTTGCTAAGGATCGAGCATGCGTGAGTGCAAGAAGCGTTTTCCCTGTTCCACTTCGTCCCGTCAACACCATCCGTTGCTGGGTGTGCATGCGATCAAGGTGTTTTTGCTGTTCATCTGTTAATGCGAGCCACTGGTGTGCGTCACTCAGAATCCGTGTTGACCACCGCTGGGTATAGTCAGCCATGGGGCAGATGAGATCGACAATTTGGTCAATAATCTGTGCTGTTGTATCTTTTACGGCGAGCGCTTGCTTCCAATGTTGCATCAGGCTCATAACCGCTTTCCCGAAGTGTTTCAATGATGTTTTATCAAAGGCAATATGCTTCGGTGATTCAGGGTTGATATCCATCAGTGCCGGAGGAACCGGCTTCCCTCCCAGATCAGAGTCTGGCAAAACGATGCCATACCCTATCCGGATAAACGGAAAGCCTTGTTTCTGAATCCAAGGTTGTAGGGAATGAACGCCACGGCGAAGCTGATTAACTGGCTGAAGTTTTCGCCCATCACGATACACAAATGTTGTTCGTTCAAATGCAATAACACCACCTTTGACCTCTAATGCGAGAATACCATAGATCGGGTGCAGAATGAGGAAATCGATTTCACCAGTTGGAACATCCCGATGATCGATTTCACGAGCCTTGGTACTTATCCAAGGAATACTATGAATAACGATAAAGCTCTCATCCAACTGCTTCTTTAATCTCCAATAAATATCTGGTTCAGCTCGATGGCTATCGTTCGCGATTGGTCCAATATCGGGAATCATACGGGCCATAGAAACCTCATAAATACTTTCAAGCTGGTAAAACTACTATGGTGCAGTATGCGATAGTGTGAACAGAACGAAGTATCGTATGACTGTGGATTATGTGTCATAACCCCACAAATATGCACCATATCTAATGGCCGATAATCATAATCTTGTCGTTCGCTGCATCAATAGTGGCGTTTCCCCTTTTAACATAGTCATCTCTAAAAATCAGGAGAAACTAGAGGAGGAAGCGTCATCGATTCTAAATATTTTATACAGTAATGATTTCCCAAACTAAGTGCGTAAAGCACTAAAGAATCATAGAGGATCAAATAGAAGATCTGTTTGAAACGATAGTTTTCGCTTCCAAGCGCTGCGGCAACGCCGTTATGCGCATAGATATTTCTGATTCCATAGCATAAAGCAAGAATATGTTTTGTGTGAAGATTTTGCTTGTTTTTAATAAATGTGATAGTTTCTTCAATCAACTTCTTTGTTTTATTTTGTGTATTATTCCTAATGTAGGCTAAAATTAAATAGAGTTCACGACGTTGTTGCGGTGTATTCACTAGATGCGTAGAGATTAGAGCATTGAAATTATCAGTAGTCGAATGAAATCCAATTAATAATAAGGTACTTTCTTGATAAAGATCTGTTTTACTCTTGTTTGATAAATACGCATCTTTCGGAATCAGGTAAGATGCAGTCTGGGGATTTTTGCTTAACCCCTCAAAAAGGTCAATTATATGCCTATGACCAATATTGACACTGGTGACGAATTCAAGTGCGCCTTTCATCCACCGTACAGATGAGGACAATATCGTGCAAGCTATCGATAGATAGAGCATTCATACTTGGAGCAATACAATTACCTCAGAGACACTTTCATATCGCCCGACTGGGGAGAAAGATAAAGTTGTTGGAAGCATCAACCATCGTTCTTAGTGGACAGCCCAACAAGATATGCTAACCTTGCAAGTGTGTACTAAATGTTGTGATTGCTTGTTCTAATTGCTCTCGCAATATAAATAAAACGTTATTTGTAGTAAAAAAACCTTTCTTATGCACACTCAAAAAATTTAAATGTTGTTGAATACCAATGAATCTTCTTAATTGAACATCATTCCATGCTACTGCAATGCCTAAACGTCCTAAGGATGATGCATTAAAAATGCTGCCGAGAATATGCTTAGGATTTCTATTAAAACCTTCTATCTCTATAGATAGGAAACATCGAGCATTTTGATTGTAGGTTGTCAGGGTTTCCAATGTGGGAGACTCATAGAATCCATGCATCAACCGAATATTAGAAGCATGATATGCAATCAACTCCGTAATCAATAATGAAGAATATTGTAGTAATTGGTCGTACCACGGTATCATTTGTTCATAAACAGCAAATGGTCCCACGGCAATATCAATAATAGGCATATACGTTCTATAGTGACGATCGTCTCCATTTGGATAATAATCCTCATAGGGGAAAGAACGCCATTGACGTTTCACTGGTACATTAATAGACTCATAAATGGGCTGAAGGAGTCTGCATATTTGTAGTTCGTATTGATAGACTTCCCTAAGATGAACATAGGTTTTTCTATTAACAAATTCAGCCATAACTGCCCCAATCAAAGAATCATGCCCTATACTTAGCCATATGAGGGGGAAGATCAATTTCATTCCATCCTTTATCGATGTCAAGTGGTTTTCCTGCCCAACCTTGAGCATCATGAATTTTTGCTCTTATTAATTTTAGTAACGAACCTCTTTCACCTAATCTATAGATATCTTCTTTATTAAATACAATAATAAATTTTTCAGTTCTTGCTCGAAATAACATTTGTGTTGCTAGACAACCACTCATCTTTTTTAATGGCTGATCTGGCTGTGGAAATCCTGATGCTCCTTCTCTGGTAAAAAATATCCCAAGATATGAATCTTTATTGATGTGATAATCTAATATGTATACTAATCGAGAAAAATATTTATTTTCTATTGGGATTCCATAATCCTTTGCCTCAGCAACAAAGGTATCACCTGGTAAGTTCAAAAAGTCTTTCATCATCCATTCCCATAAACCTCCAGATCCTGAAACCTCTAAATCAATCTGGTACTCAGCTGCTGAGTAACTTTTGATACGATTAATATCTTGGAGTGAGCTAAGTGCAAGATATAGTATCTCTTCCAATAGTTTGCCATCGTTGCGTGGAGCGGTATATTTTTTGTTTGCTGCTTTTGCTGCTTCCTTTGCCTTTTCTTCTGTTTCAATACGTAGTCTAAATTCTTCTATTTTTACAATTAATTCAGGATTAGGATCGTAACATTCGTCTTCTAGTTTCCATTCTCTTAAGGAAGCAAAAACTAGTCGCCTTTCATCTCTTGAAAGATCTGATCTTTTACCAAGACGAGCCAGCATAGCTGCAAGTACCGCTGGAGATACATCAGTGACGGAAGTGGAATTGTCATTATCCATTTTTATACCTCTATTAAATTCTCTGAGACTACATTGAAAGTAATGCTTGTCTGAACAAAAAATACTAAAGTATAATATGACTCTTCCATATATATATCCTTTTCACATTCACCACAAAACACAGGGAATTTTGGTGGACCATTTTCCATAGGTAGTTCATATATAGGAAAATCATGTAAGCGATGATATAGACGTACTCGTATTATGGCTAACTCTTTAGCATAAATTGTAAATAAGATATCCAAGGAGTCACTAAATGTACATCCAACAGATGATGATATTTGTCTTGGCTCTATGCTTCGCTGAAGCAGAAAAAGCTTATTAATAGCCTTTACTGCTTCAGGATTTCTATCAAAGTATTGATAGTTATGTAGGTTCAAGGTTATCATATACGCCTTTACCTCTTGCATAGGATAGGAAATACTTTAATTGTTCGATGTCGCTCTGTTTTGTAACAAATACATTTATATGAGGAAATAGATCTTCCGTAGGCGTGCCAGGTTTAAGACCAAAGTAAACATGCATATGTAATACGGTAGAATCACCAACTGAATGAGCAAATTCATATGCCAAAGCACCATGTTCACGTATAAGTGTATTCAATATCACACGCTCTATTCGCCTCTCGTCCACAAATGGTGTACCATATTTGTCTTGTAATTCCTTATTGATATGATCCTTCAGTGTACGTGCAAGGTGAATGAGACCAGATTCTTCAATGCTATTTATTCGCCCAGCACGAGCATTCAGAACTACACCATTTGCCTCTGCTCGTATCTTAAGATGCTGCCATGTGAATTCTTCTGAGTCTTGAAATTCCTCCATCATTTTTTGAAGAACAATGTCTTGTAGATTGAGAAAATCAACCTTAGAGCTTGTTAAGGATTCTAGCTCTTGGAATATACCTGGCACCTTAAACCAAAATTCAAATTGTGAATTTCCTCGACGTATTGATTCTGCATCGTCTTCCTTTTCTGCATGACTAAAACCATTCCAATGTAAAGATATAGTGTCGTTTGTAACACGAGCAAAACATAACCATCTGATACTTAATTGAACAACCTTACCTTCTTCATCAATTTCAGAATGTTTTACAGAAACAGGACGAATATACCAACGTACATCTGGCTCCGTACTAACAATGACTGGGCCATACCAATCATCGGTTCCTGGTTTCCATAACAACTCAGTAGGATTTTTACATTGAGGAAAACTTAAAACTTTGCCAATCTTTATTGACATCCATTTCTTACTACGATTTATTAGTTCTTCGATAATTAACTCACTATCCCGACTATTGTTATACTGGTTCTGTCTCAGAGCTGAAACTATTCTTCTTAGCAATTCAGATTTATCAAAATTGCTATAACCAAGTCTCATTTTTTTATGTATGCCTTTAAGAGAATTTACATCGAAATTGTAAGAATCTAGGAAATTTTCCGCAAAATCGTATTTGTTATCAAAGAAACGAATAATCTGTGCATGAATAGCCATCCAAAATCCTCTACAATTAAATGATTATGGAGAAACCTCTGCATACAAGCAGTATGTTATATAGACAGCAGGCCCTTTAGAAATCTATTTTCTTAAAGTCCCCACTCGAACGCGGTAGTAATGATAACATACTCATTTCCTGAATATCATGAATTAGCTTTCCATATATATTCTACGTGGTATTCTGGTCAGTCTCAATATTTCTGCTGAAAAAACAATAGTAATATTATTAGATAGCCATAAAATATCACCAATCTCTTTCGTCTAGAGCCGCTTAGTTATGATCCTATTCCCTGCCTCGGCCCACTCATCCTATATTGTCCACTCTCCAGCCATGGGTTGATATTTTGTGATGATAGATCCAATTTAGTATAGGAGATGTGTCAAATTATTCTAACGTGGAGAGTAGACGATGAATTTTCAAAGCGCTATTCTCCGTCAGAAAATCATATACACATAACTATACTTTTGAAGGGATAAGCAAAAACAATTATATATCTCTGCAATGGCGGCGCAAATTTTGCTCCTAGGCCAATTATAGGGATTGAGCCTGATTTAAATAACGATAGATGGTTGCTTTGGAAAGTCGATACTCCTTCATCAAGTTGCGAATCGTGATGCCATCGCGCCGCCGTGCCTGTAATTCTGCAATCTGTTCCGGGAGAAGGGTCTTACGCCTCCCAAAGGCGACTCCCCGTGCCTTCGCTAGTCGTATTCCATCCATCTGTCGCTCTGCCCGCAACTCGGTTTCAAACTGCGCAATGGCCCCCAACATATGGAAGACGAGCCGCCCTGTGGCATCATGCGTATTAATCTGTTGATCTAATACATGGAGATCGACCTGTTTTCGCGTAAGCTCAGCCGCAATTTGGCAGAGGTGATACGTGGAACGGGCTAAACGATCAAGACGCGTGACAACCAGCGTATCGCCTTCACGAAGATATTCGAGACAGGCCGCTAGTTGCGGACGCTTTGCCGTTGTGCCGCTCTGCGTTTCTTGATAGATCTTGTCACACGCTGCCAGTTTGGCAATCTGGGTACTCAGACTTTGGCCAACAGAACTAACGCGAGCATAGCCGATGCGTGCCATCGAGTCCTCCTAGTTGGCGCAGAATCTCAAAGATGTTATGATACGGCCATTCTGAGACATATTGTGCAACCCTCAATTAACCATGGTTCAGAAGGTGTACGTTTTGAGACCCCTATCGATCATGGGTACGAAAGGATCGTTGTGCCAAAAGCGAGCGCTGATCCCGTTCAGAAACGACTGCACATTCTTTCCCCATCCGAGGTCGAGGCGCTCTTCGCCCGTCCGGTCTTTACACCCGACGAGCGCCTCCAAGCATTTACCCTCACTCCCGCTGAAAAATCCATGCTTTCCATGTTCAGTCGTCTTCATATTCAAGTTGCGTTTATTCTTGAACTTGGCTATTTTAAGGCTAAACAGCGTTTTTTTTCAATCTCATTTGCTGCCGTGACCGATGATCTCCAAGCAATTCTTGCACAACACTTCCCAAGGGCTACACTTGCCAAGCTTCGGCCCATCACCAAGCCGACGCGCATTAAGATCCGTCGCGCTATTTTGAATCTCCAGCAGCATCAACTTTGTGGGATCACCGAACGTACTGCGCTCGCGCTCCGTGCTCGCCAAGCAGCACAGATTAGTAGCAAACCCATCTATGTCTTTCGCGAAGTATTTCGGTATCTTAGCGAGCAGCGCTGGGTTGCTCCTGGCTATACGGTTCTCCAAGATCTTGTGAGTCAGGCGATTACTGATGAATACGAACGCTTAACTGCGATCTTCAAACAACACCTTACTCCTGCTGATTGTGCGGTCTTTGATGAACTCTTCGCAGAAACCGAGGGTCTCTATCCCTTGACGCGTCTCAAACACGATCCGCGCGATTTTAGTCGCAGCGAAATGCGGCAAGAACGTGCGCGGGCTGATCAACTCCGTCCATTGTATGCGATTGCGCAGCGCGTGCTTCCCCACTTGGGCATTTCGGCGGAAGGAATGAAGTATTATGCGTCGTTGGTCTCCTACTATACGGTGTTTCGGTTGCGCCAATTCGACGAGTGGACTATTTATCTGTATCTTGTGTGCTTCGTTGTTGATCGCTACCATCGGCTGCATGATCATCTCTTGACCTGCCTTATTACGACGGTCAAACATGTCGTTGATACCGCGAAAGAAGCCGCAAAGGAACAGGTGTATCACCATCGGCTGGCCCGCAATGCAGATCTGCCCAAGGCGGGACGCATCCTTAAGTTATTCACCACCAATCATCCACCAGACGTATTAGCTTCAACTATTCAAGATCACGCCTTTGCCATCCTTGAACGATCACGAATCGAGCAGGTTGCGGAGTATCTAACCACCAATGCACGATTCGATGAAGTGGCCTTTCAATGGGATCACATCCAAACCATGTCACAACGCTTTAAACCGCCACTGCGACCGATCCTGCGCTTGGTAGAATTTGCTTCATTGCGGCTGCATGATCCGGTACTGGAAGCCGTGTGCTTTTTGAAACAGGTATGGGATCAGAATCGTCGCTTGAGTCAAGTCAATCCCGATGCCATCCCGATGCGGTTTATCCCCAAACACCTCAGACGCTATCTCTATCAGGTGACGACTGATGGAACGAAGCAGATCATCCCTGATCGGTATGAATTTTTGTTGTACCGATTGCTCCGGAATGGTTTAGAGTCCGGCGATCTGTTTTGTCGCACGAGTAATCGGTTTCAAAGCTTTGAGGATGATCTGATTGATGCGACAGTATGGCAGGAACAGAAAGCAGCCTTATTGCAGGAAACAGGTGGACGCTGTTGGGTAAGTCACTCTATCATGCCAACATCGTCCGTCGCGATAGGCGATGCGGTGCATAACGTGCAAACGCGCCGGGTGGTCGTCGCTGCTCATCAAGCGGTTTATCCCACAACCAATCAATCACGCGAACAAGATTGGTCGCCGTTGCAATCAGCAGTTGTTGCAAATGCGTTCGTTGCATGCCACGATAGCGACTGATGCGGCCATCAAAGCGCTGGACGTGCTGCGCCATGGTGCTCTCCACCCCTGATCGTAAGGCATACGTTCGCTTGAACGCGCTGGTCGCTTCTCGTTGTCGTGCGGCCTGCATCACCGTATACAATGCCTGCGGGTAAATCGTCAATTGCCGTGGCCCCGTTTTGGCCGACGTGCAGGCTGCCCTAACTGGACAGGCGCGGCACGTTATCCCACGAAAGCGGATACGGATCGCGGGTTTTCCCACCAACGTGGGCGATTGCCATCCCGTACTCACATGCCCTTGCGGACAGACCGCGACTTGGTGCTCCCAATCAAGCTCAAAATCATCGACGGCATAGCCTGCACCCTCGGTCTGTTGGCGGCGTGTTGT
>NZ_BAABRU010000039.1 GCF_039545135.1 Herpetosiphon gulosus
GTTGGTCGGCGGTCGTTGGTGCGGGTTTGTGTTTTGCTCGTGGCATGGTATCCCCTTACAAGCCTATTCTGGAAATGCTCGTCTTTGGGTTGGGAACCAAATACACACGCTATTGTACAGTCTCCTGGCCGTCGGCGGTAGCGGCTGCGGCAGCTTCCCATTCCGCCTCACTGGCCAGCCTGATGCAATACCCCTGCGGCAAGAGGGGGCCAAGCTGCTCGCTCAACCATTGGCAATACGCCACCGCCGCATACCAACTCACGCCATACACCGGCTGATTCCGGTATTCCTGCTCGGTTTGACGATTCCACCCCCATGGTTCCGTTCGTTCACTGCGTTGCTTCCACGCTAAGCCATGCTTCGTCCACCACGCATCGTTGGTATAGCCGCCTGCCTCGATAAACGCCCGATATTGCTCCACCGTCACCATCAACCGCCCAACCCAGTATTGCTGAAGTTCGACGGTTGTTGCTGGTTCTTGGTCATCCCACCCGCCAATCTGATAGCGCCCCGCAGGAATAAAACGCCAATAGTGTGTACCCTCGCGGCCAAACTGGGTGGAACGTTGCTTCGTCTCCTGGTGCCATTGCTCAATACTTACGGGATAGCGCGGGTCGCCCAAGCCTGCTAAGAGTTCAGCGGCTTTCTGCCGTTCGCGCACCAATAACAGCGCTGGCTCCATCGCTTGACCGTTATAATACTCAAGCGCTGCGTGGGCGTGCGCACGGTCTTCAAGCAGTGTGACCAATCCCGCCCGTAACCGTCGCTGGATACGCTCCACCTTAATCTGCTTGCCGCTTAACAAGCCCCAATCGCAATCCGCCCCCAACTCAGCCGCCAAGATCAGATCACGATACCAGTCATACTGATGCATCTCCCTCGCTTCATAGGCATCGGAATCAACCAAGGTTGTCAGGAGTTGCTCAATTTTGGCACTGCCAAGCCTCGCTTTGGTCAGGCAGCCAACCCCTAAAAAGATCGGTTCGCGCCAGCGGTCATCGCGGCGTAAGGCCAACAGTTGATCGAGTGATTCAGAAAACACCAAGTGGCGACCCGCACTCTGTTCTTGCAAGGTCAAGTGGGCAAAGGCATAGACCCTCCCATCATCCTCCGGCTGAAGCAAGCCACTGCACTGATCGATATAAGCGATACAGCGCTCCGCCGCGCGATAGGGGTCAGCTACGTTGACCCGGGCAAAATACTCCATCAAGGCAAATTGAAGCTCACGGCTTGGAATCCGCCCACGCCCATCCGCTGAGGTGGCGGTTAAGTGGGCCTGATAGCACAACCGATCCAACACCTGATCGCGCACCTCGTCGCCGGTGATCCGATCATCGCCAACCGCCAGCCCCAAGTTCTGCCCGTTGCGACTGGTGGTATCCCATTCGCCCAAGAGTTGCTTCAGGATATCGTCGTACAGACTATGACGGTCGCGTGGCAACACGCCCTTGCGAGCCAGCACAAAGATCATCATGCTCAGTAGCAAGGGATTGTCGGCCATATCCCGTAAGCGATGGCGGTGGGGGTCATGCAACGCCTGCGTCAACTGAATGTCATAGCGCTCAATCGCTTCGTACTCAATCAGGCCTTTCGCATGCAACAACGGAAACCATGTGCGGATAAACTGGGTCATTTGGCCGCCGCTCAAGGGAGCCAACTCGACCATTGGCCACTGCGTGATCTGGCCATACTCCTCCGTCCACGCCCGTGAGCGGCAGGTGATCAGGATACGGGCAGCATAGGCAGTGGCAAACAAGCGCACAAAGGTCAACAACGAGCGGCGATCAAGGCTGTGTTCATTGGCCTCCAGCGGCACTTCATCCAAGCCATCAAAGACAAACAACACCGTGCGCGAGCGATCCAGTCCAGCCTTCAGCAGCTCGCGTGGCTGTTCAAGCCCATAGGTCGTTTGCAGGTGCGCACACACCGCATCAAGCAG
The DNA here is from genome assembly GCF_039545135.1 of Herpetosiphon gulosus. NCBI lineage: Bacteria > Bacillati > Chloroflexota > Chloroflexia > Herpetosiphonales > Herpetosiphonaceae > Herpetosiphon > Herpetosiphon gulosus. The sequence continues at coordinate 1,940 of NZ_BAABRU010000039.1, forward strand.
CAATCCGATGGTTGGCGTGTCGGTCAGCCCTAAATCCTTCCCCACCAATGCGCCTGCCAAGGTGCGCAAGGGCATAAACACGGGCAACAATCGCTGATGATCATCCCAGCCCAGTAAGCCTGTATGGTGATTCATCTGGTCAAGGCCACGCTGCGCCAAGGCCCACACCAGATGCTTGGCAAAGGTCGATTTGCCACTCCCCGGCGGGCCACACAGCACGAGGTAGGGATGCGCTAAAACGGTTTCCGTCGCCAGTTCGGTGCGAAACAACGACACCCTGCCGGAGTGTGCATCCTTATCCACCGCAATCACGGCGTGATCGGGCAAACAGCGATCAGCACTCAGTTCCTTGGGAATGACAAAGCGCTGTTGGCGATAGGCTTCAGTTTCTTCCGCCGTGAGTGGCCGCACGACCCGCTGCCGTCCCTGCACCGCCAGCATCATATAGGCGGATGCGAGGTCAATCCCTGACGTGAGATGAGATGATCCAACCCCGACTACCCGCAGCGTATTGTGGCTTTTCGTCACTTGCTCCAGGTAGGCGACTAAGCGCTGGCGCTCGGCCTCTTCGGGTGGGCGACCATAGATAATCGTGCCAAGATTGACCCCTACCACGGGGCCGTAGAACTCGGAATCATCAGCATTAACGGAACCAGTGGTGTTCGTAGCCATAGGCACACCCTTCTTTCTTGCGTGGGGCGAATATGGCTTGATTGTAGCGGCAGAAATGGCGTGTGTAAAGCCTAATCGCGACGCTCCGCTCCTCGAAGAACGGTCGCAGGGACTACGCTGTCGAGTAAATTCACGTCTAGTAATAGGGGCGCTCTAAAGCTGCCAGGTTTGGTTTAGCGGGGTTAATCGTGCGCTCGGGTTTGTGATCACCAGCTCTCCATCGACGAAAGAAATAGACTGATTCTCGGCGAAGGATGCATCGGTAGTTATAGCTATAGTCGTGAGTTTTGTCTTGAGGTGTGTAACAAAACCATGGCCATCTATCGGACATCCAACCATGAGGGATGGGAACGATTCCCTCGTATAATCAAGACACGTCTCACCGGTGTGGTGAGTTCCGGAATTCCCCATGCGCATCAAGCTTAGGTTCATGCTGCCGTTAATGCCCGTAAGCGCTGAGCCGTGGTTGGTGGCTGATGCCGTTTGTTTGTCGTCGCCCAGCGCTGGATGAGGGCCGCAAGCCGTGTGAGTACCCGCAAAAACTGCGGCGGATCGGCCTGCGTGCTGGCCAATTCCCCCGCCATCCCCGCGACGATCGGCGCAGCCTTGAACAACCTCCGCTCCGGATCATGCCAACTGCTCGCGGCCAGCAGCCACTGTTGAAACATCAGCCCAATCAATTTGGCATAGATTTCACACAAGACCCGTGCCGGATTCGCCGTGCGCCAGTCATCGATCCGTGCATGGCTTTTCCAGAGCTTAAACAGCAGTTCAATTTGCCAGCGTACCCGCATCACCGTCCAGACCTCGGTCGTGCTGATCAGCCTGCGCGGCACATTCGTGAAGACCACATTCCACTCCGCCAGCGCCAAGGCCGCTGCCGACGGCATCCGATGCTGGTGCTGGGCATGCTGCCGAATCCGTGCCCGGCGCTGATCGGCAACCGCCTGCGTCACCCGCGTGACGACCAGCCGACCGTGTACCTGCTGCTCCTTGCCCACAATGATCGCACAATCCCACGTTGCCACCGGGCCAAGCTCGCGGACAAACGTCGCCAACGGCTGCGCGGCATGTCCCGGATAGGCCACGACGGCGTTGCTGGGCAGGCGGGTGATCCACAAAACCCCCTGCTGATCGTGCTGGCGCAAGCGCTCCAGATGGTAAAACCCGCGATCGGCGAGCAGTACACTCCCCGGCGGCAGATCGCGCTGCTGGAGCGGGAGCGCTCGATCCGCTGCGCGTCCGTTGACCAGATCGAGTGCGGTGATCACACCCGTGAGGACATCGAGCTGCACCCCACATTTCAGGGTTGCCCCGCGACCCGTCGTCGCATTGCCACAGCCGCGCCACGTGCAGGCTAGGGCATCGGGCAAGCCAATGGCTGTGCTGGCATGGACGCACACGCTGGCAAAGCGCAGGAGGATGGGCAGGGTCACGGGATTGGCGGCGATGACAGGGTGGATGCTGGCGAGAACGAGCTGGTGGAGCAGGTCAGCGGTGGCCATGGTGAAGCGCTGATCAATCGCTTGGGGTGAGACATCAACGCCGATCCGGCAGGCCATCTGCGCCAGCTGCTCAACCGTGGCGGTCGGCTGAGCCAGCCAGCCATAGACGAGGGTTTGAACGAGGGTACTGGGAGAGAATTTGGCACGGTCAGGGCGTTTAACATACTGCTGGGCGGCGGTGATTGCCTCGGTCGTCGTGGTCAAGAGTGTTTGCATGGCGTGACTGATCTGCGGTATGATCTCCATCGGATGCTCCTTGGCTATCGTGTTTGGTTGCACAGCCATGATGCCATGGAGCGTCCTTTCATATTAAGCTTGATGCGCATGGGGAATTTACAGTTAATCCCAGATAATAAGAGAAGGCGAAGCAAACCAATGTTAGTCGGAAATGATATAGACGGGAGCCGTGATCTGAACGGCGTAGCCCAACGCATCCAAGCGGCTGAGCAAGCACCGCTAAACCCGATCCTGGTCATGCTGATCTAAATATCGTAGTCTGATATCAGTATATGTTTCTCCATCACGAACGAGATGGTCGATGATGACCAGAATCGTAAGACCAACTGCAATTGCAGCCTTGCTGGCAATCACACCCATGTCCTCATAATGCGGGCTACTGATGCAATTTGCTGGGCAAGTAAAAACGCAGATATGCACCCATGTATTAGGCTTTACACACGCCATTTCTACCGCTACAATCAAGCCATATTCGCCCCACGCAAGAAAGAAGGGTGTGCCTATGGCTACGAACACCACTGGTTCCGTTAATGCTGATGATTCCGAGTTCTACGGCCCCGTGGTAGGGGTCAATCTTGGCACGATTATCTATGGTCGCCCACCCGAAGAGACCGAGCGCCAGCGCTTAGTCGCCTACCTGGAGCAACTGTCTAATAGTCATCGTATCATGCGTGTTGTGGGGCAAGGTTCGTCACATCTTACATCGGGTATTGATTTGGCTTCTGCCTATATGATGTTAGCAGTTGAGAACCGCTACCGACAGATGTTTTTGCTCACGATAGATGAATTTGAGGTGGATCAAACAGACCAATTTTCAATTCCAGAAGAACTCAGTGTTGATCGTTGTTTACCAGATCAGGCAATAGTTCGTGTTGCTCCAAATACCGCAGATACCCTGGCACTCTTTCGTGCTGAGTTAGTAACCGAAACAGTTTTAGAGAATCCGCATCTAGTGTTGTGTGGCCCACCGGGGAGCGGTAAATCGACCTTTGCCAAGCATCTGGTGTGGGCCTTGGCGCAGCGTGGACTTGATCAGATTAACCACTATACAGGCTTACTGGGCTGGAATGATCAACGACGATTGTTGCCCGTTTTAATGCCCTTGCGTCAATTAGCAGGTGCGTTGGTTGGCAAAGATCTAGGGTTGAATGGTACATCAAACATTGGACTGCTCCTTAATGCCGTTTGTGCGCATTTGCAGACCCAATATTGGCTTGATCAGCCGCGCAAGCTTTTAGATGCAGGGCTAGAGCGTTCGTTTAAAGTACTGTTGGTCTTCGATGGCTTGGATGAAGTGCCCCTCGACGCGACGACAGAAAGCCTTGATCGTACCTCACTGTTAAATTTTTTGTACTTATTCGCCAATTGCTACGATGCTCGTATCTTGATCACTTGTCGCTCACGGGCGTGGACGCAGGAGTATCACCATATTACCCATTGGCCGATGGTGGAATTAGCGCCGTTAACGGGAGGCCAAATAACCCAATTTATTAACAATTGGCTCCCTTTGCTACACACCAAGGGCCTGATTGAACACGAGGCCATTGAACGTTATAGTGAGCAGTTACTGCATTCATTGCTTGATCCCCAACGTACAAAATTACGCAAAATGGCCGAAAATCCGTTGTTGCTAAGCATGATGATTTTTGTAATGGTCAGAAAAGGCGTGTTGCCACGCGACCGCCATAGCCTCTACGAAGAAATTTTGCAGCAACTCTTAGGTGAGTGGCATGTTGCTAGCCGTGATGGGCAGAACTTGGGTCAAGCGATTGGCGATGAACAGATTACCGGCGAGGAGTTGCGCGATCAGGTGTTAGACCGTTTATGTTACCAAGCACATTTAAATACAACCTCAAAGGATGGTCGTGGTCGCATACCAAGCCGTGAATTAAAAGCGGAGTTAATGGAGTATTTTGCCCGGGTCAACCTTGCAGACCCCTATCGGGCGGCGGAGCGCTGTGTTGTTTATATCGATCAATGTAGCGGTTTGATTCAGCCGGAGGATGATGGAACGGTGTATGCCTTTGCCCACTTGACCTTGCAAGAACATAGTGCAGGCCGCCACCTGGTATTTTATGAATCGTTGAATCAATTGTTACGTTTACGCCGCGATGACCGCTGGCGTGAACCGATCTTTTTGGGGGTTGGGTGTCTTACCAAAGCGAGCCTCGGTGCCGCGAAAATTGAACAAGTTCTGACCGCATTAGTTGATCCGTATGCGCATGAAGTTGGAGAAATGCACCGATATGATTGGTATCGCGATTTAGTGTTGGCTGCCGAGTTAGGGGCCGATTGCAATTGGGGCTTATTGCGCGGTAAGCAGATTCAGGTCGATAGGATTCAGCGCCGGTTGCGTGAAGGCTTGGGCATGCTCCTCAACGATTATGATCATGCCCAAGCAGCGCTCACACATTACCACGGTCAACCGATGGAGCCAGCACCGTTGCTGGCACGCGAACGACAAAAAGCCGCCGAACTTCTCGCAGGCTTGGGTGATCCACGTTATCCCATAAAAATCGACCAATGGCTGGAGGAAACCCACCAACTTTCCACGAAGTTTGGTCGTGAGGGCAACCACTACTGGCGGTATGTACCTGCGGGTCAGTATCAGATTGGAGGCTGGAAGGCAACAGACCCCACAACAAGCGTCGTGCTTCAGCCATATTGGGTTGGGCGTTTTATGGTGACGGTTGAGCAATATCGAGCGTTTATTAATGCAGGTGGCTACACCAATGATGCGTGGTGGACACCCCATGGCCATGCATGGAAAAACGACTATCAGCGCCATACGCCACACTTGTGGGATACCCAAACAGCGCAAGAATATGTGAATCAACCAGTGTATGGGGTAACCTGGTATGAAGCGATGGCCTATTGTAACTGGCTAAGCGCACAGTTTGGCAATCTGTTGCCGCAGGGTTATCGGATCTGTCTGGCTAGTGAGGCTGAATGGGAAGTCGCCGTCTCCTATAATACCCACGGCTTCCCGCAAATCGCCCCATGGGGAAATCTACCCGCCACACCTGAGCATGCAGTCTATGATTGGAGCAAAGCCCAACGTCCCTTATCGGTTGGTTTAGGGTTGGTGGGTCAAGCGGCCTGTGGCGCACTGGATAGCGTTGGAAATGTCTGGGAATGGACGTCTACACCCTATCAACAGGGTATTCATGGTGTACAGCAAGCGGTGGATGATTATGATAATTGGATGGTGCTACGGGGTGGCTCACATTATGAAGCTGGTATCTATGTTTTCTGCGCACTTCGTCTCAAAGGTCGGCCTGGCAATGGTACTTACAACATAGGATTTCGCTGTCTAATCGCCCCGCGATCATATGTATCGGTTGGATGATGATATAGTACTATAGATCTTCCAAATGCTATAAATAAGCCTTGCAATCCATGAAAGCGATATGGTATATTACGCATATCATTTCTGAATTCATATATAGCTAGGAGGTGGGTCAATGGCAGGTAAGGTTGTTTCGAGTATTGAAGCGGTGAATGCAATCCGTAAATTTAAAGAACTAATTGGGGGGGATTTATTAAATAATATCAATAGCCTTAATGCCCAAGGGCAAATCCTCTCTTCTCCTGAAAATTGGGATGGGCCGCTTGCTGAGCAATTTCGTGAAGGATGGAGCGAAACACACAGTCATCTTATGAAAATGAAGTCGGCACTTGAAGAATTGCAAAATAATATTAATACCATTAACAAAAACATTCTTGATGCTGGTGGTCTGTCTTAATAAACCGCAAGAAATCTCTTATGAAATGGGGTGATAGTCACTATTCACCCCATTTGTGTATGATTAAAGTTAGGTTTCAATGTCAAATAATACAATCCTCCAAATAAGCCAAGAAGAATATTTAGCCTGTATTGGCTTGCTACGATTACCCATTCCGTTGGGGTTGGGCGAAGATCCAAGCGCTGGGTATACAGAAGAACTGCTCAATATTGTCTTGATGGTTGCCATGGGGAGTCTCTCCGCCCATAACATTGTTGACCAGCAAGCCGAGGTCATGGTTATCCACCCGGAATACAGCGACCTACTTAGTATTCCATCGTTGGCTGATAGCTGTCTCTTAGTAAATGGAATCGATCACGAAAAAAATACAACCGGGTATTACTATTTTCATAATCAGCAAATTGTATTTCATTCATCTCCTAAAGATCGCGTCCATCGGCTTGAATATCAATCATCACTGACCCAAGTGATTAATCATTGTGTCAATGTGCTTTCACCAACTTCAACACACAATCATGCAACCCAATTTCGGATTCATGCCAATGATCTGAGTTCCGTACTTGAGGCAATCTCGGTAGGACAAACGCAAACTGCGGTAAGTATTTTACGAAGAAGTGGCATGGCCCATGATAGTCTTGCTTTTTTTCTTGATTCGTTAGGGCTAAACCCACAGCGTTATGCGTTTGTCCGATTTAAAGGATTGCAATCGCCAGAGCCGAATGTAAAAAGCTTTGTTGTTTTTCAAGGGCTAGGAGAAACGTGGTGCGCCGAACAACTCCTAAATAATGGTGATGATTCTATGATGGCTGTTTCAACTGTTACAAGCGACGATCTCTATACTCGGCTCTTACAACTCGTTGAATCGATGTAACCCTACTCGCACTGGTGTCCAAAGTTTGTGATACTAACTGACCGTAGATGAGGTGTATTAGCTATGAGTAGTATAGTTTCAGCAAGCCCAGATGATCTTCAGCGTTATTCAGAAGAGGCTTCAGCACTTAATCAACACCTGCATAGCGAAGCAAATCGCTTAGCATATTCACTCGATCGGTTTGCTGCTACCTGTCGTGAATATAGAACTGGTGTAGATAGTGCGCTTGCTGATGCACTTCATGCTCATGCCAATCGGGTTCAAGAGATGGATTCATGGGTCGGCCAAGTTGGTTCAAATATTGCCCGCGCAGGTTCAGAAGGATCGCTTGGCCAATGGACATGGAAACCTTCTGCTCCCTTTTCTAAGGCAATGATTGGCGCTGTTGGTGGGGCTATTCTTGGTTTAAAAGCCATCGATCATCAGAATGGACGAACAGGAATTATAAACCGACCTCCACCAGCAACATTCGAGGCATCTAAGCTTCGTCCTGTATTGGTCATGGCGGGTGTTGTTGGGGCTGCAATTGGGCTACCGTACAAGCAGCATTTTTTTGGGGAATGGATTCAACAACAAGCACGTAAGCGGCTTCTGGCTATTGGTCGTTGGGTTACGGATGCCCGTACCTTGATGGCCCCCATGTGGCAATACCTTAAGGAATTTAAAAATATATTGGCATTTGCTGGGGCCAAACCAACGAGCTTTTCTGCCTCACATAGCCACGCCGCAACGACGGCAACGCAGACTATCCAAACCACAACCAAGCAATCAAGTTTATTAAGTCGGGCCATTAACAGAAGTGAACAACTGGTAAAACAGGGTGCTCGTTTTACGATCAATACCACAAAACAAATAGTGCAGGGCACACAGCACTGGATAAAATCCCAAGCGCGTTTGATCAAACAATTTGCTACGAAACTTGGAAACGCATTTAAAATCACGCTCAACCTGATTGGAACGTCGGCTAAAACGCTTTTTAAGGTAGCAAAATCCTTGGGGAAGCTTACGCTTCAAGCTACCAAAACTGCGTTTAGGTGGCTTGGGAAGGCAACATATTATGCCGCAATCCAAACAGGTAAATTTGTTTGGCAGGTAAAAAAACAGGTAATGCTTGGATGGGATGTGATTAAGCAGGGGGCCATTAGTGCCTGGAATACAACAAAACGCTATACATCTATCGCATTAAACTGGCTGAAAGAAAAATCAATCTGGGCTTGGGATTTATTTGTGCAAATAAATTATCAGGCCTTAGCTGAATTACTACTTTTCGTACTTCCAGCAATTGAATCATTTTTCTATAACTATAACAAGCGAAATTTATTTTTTTTGACAAATATGCCAATAAATTCAAATCTATTAATCATGAATTTACTAATTGGTGCTTTATTGTTAACAATATTGGTGACATCGATAGATACGAAATTTCGTCCTGATAAGCGTAATCATAATGATCAAGATTTTATTTTATCAGCTATATTTCGGAGATTTATCGAAATTCCAGATAAAGCTTTAAGTCAAGCTAAAAAATATACCTTATTTAAACAATTAGATGAAACCTTAGCTCAAGTACAAATAGCCATGAATAAAGGAACTAATATACGAGAATATGGTAAATTGGATAATGTTATTCCTTTTGGTGAAGAGCAAGCTAGCGATAAATATGGACGTTATAGTCCTGATATTTTAGTAAAAGGTAATAATCAACTTATTAGCCCATATCAAAGTTATGGGAGTAATGGAATTCTTTATAGTGAACAACTATCGTTGGCGCTTGTCAACCAAAAAATGATTGACGGCAAACCAACGATGGTTTATGCCTATGGAACTAATGGACTAAATCCTGACACTGCCGGTTCAGGAACCTATGCCACAACGTTGGCAGTTGAACAAACAGCCCAAGGAGTTCGCGAAGGAAATAAATATTATGAAACAATTCGGCAAAAGTTTTTAGATAGCATTGAAAATGATATTCCTCCAGGATCTGAAATCAATATGACTGGACACAGTATGGGGGCTGGAACCAATATGCTGCTTTTAAACGATCCCACGGTTATTGATGCCCTCAGAAAGCGCAATATTAAGGTTGCGAGTGTCGTTAATTTAGAAATGGTTCGACCGATTGGGAGCGAGACATTAAAAGATCCCTATTTTAGTGACACCGTTATTCACGATTATGTTGACCCTGAAGATAGCTTTGCAACCGGGCGAGGGGCAGGCCATGCTCCGACCGTTACGAATGGGACTGCTGCCAAAAATCATACTATTTTAAACGTTGATGAACCAGATTCTTTAAAAGATGAGGATAATCCGCTTGAATCACATCAAGCCAAAAAGAAAATCTATCGCGACAATCAAGGAAATCCATATTTCTTGCCATTTGAGATTGATCCAGCGCATACCAAATTAATCAAACGCTATGGTCAAGAACATCCTAATTATCGTAAGCCGGTTCTGATTGACCATTCAACTCCGCAGGATCGGCCTCAAATTCAAGGAGGCCCAGCGTATGCCTAACTGGAATAATGTTGTTTGGAATGTCGTTGATGCAGAAACGGCTATGGCAGCACTCAAACGGGCGATCCGTCAAATAGAACACAGTATCAGTGAGCGTACTATGCTCGCTCAGACTGCTCAAGCTAATTGGCAAGGGCCGCATCGCGATATCTTTGATCAACGTTTGAGTCGCAATATAGCAGATGCCTATGACCTTATCGATAGCCTTGAGCGTGCCTATCGTAGAATTTTCCAAGCCAATCAAGAGGCAATTCTTGAACAGCGTCGCCGAGAACAGGATCGGCAGCGCTGGGAGCAAGACCGCAAAAGTTAAGGGTTTGTACCGCAAGCAATAGCCTAAACAGCTGAGGAATATCGATGTTTAATCGCCAATTATTTAACCGACCACCACGGATTCGACCTCAATGGGAAGCTCAAAAAATTCAAATTCCAACCCCACCTCCACCACTGCGTGAAATTCCGATGAATTGGTTTGGGTTATTAATTCCCCTAATTACAGCAACATTATTCCTCGTAGGTGGGGTAGTTATTGCTGGAAGAGCAAGCTCAAACACGGTAATAATCAGTGGAATAATAATGATAATTGGCGCATTATTAGGTTTCTTTCACGCGATTCGTGCAGCTAATAAACAAAGAATTGATCAAAAGAACGAATATATAAAGCGTAAGGTTTTTTTCGATAATCGTCTAGTCGATGCTCGTAACACCATAGAATATTTAAAAAATCGTGAACTTAGTACGCGCTTTTACCTTAACCCACCATTAGATTTTTTAGAACGCATTGCCAAGGTTGATAAAGATATTATTATCAATCATACCGTATTTCCTGCACTCAAATCTATTGGATTTGATAAAAAAGATATTCAATCTGAAAGCCGTCTATGGGAACGCCGCAGTTATGATCAGGATTTCTTAGATATACGAGTTGGCTCTGGTTCAGTTCCATTTAGTTCAATGATCGAACTTCCTCCAACATCGCCAGATCTGGATTCAGACTTAGAACAGCAACTCTTTGAGCTTAAAGCCGAAAATGAACAGTTACATGATATGCCAATAACATTCTCGTTAGCGAAGTACGGGTCATTAGGTGTAGCTGGGAATCCATCAATCACGCTTCCAGCACTGCATGCCCTACTATGGCAGATTGCTATCTTTCATTCTCCTGAAGACGTTATGATCGCAATTATTCATAAAAATGATCAAAATAGCAAGGATTTATGGAAGAATTGGGATGCACTTCCGCATGCAAATAGACTTATTGCCTATGATGATGATGCAATCAAAGAGTTGTGTGATTATCTCTTAAATGAATTAAGTAATCGCCGAGAACAAAAGAATAGAAACGATAAAGGGATAGAAGGATCGCTATTCCAAAGTATTGTTCTCGTAGTTGACGATCTCAAGCGGATAGAAAATCAACCCATATTGAATGAAATTATGAGAATAGGCCCAGAATTTAATATGGCAGTGATCTTTCGTTGTAATGAATGGAATACTATACCTTCCGAATGTCGTTGTGTTCTTGATATAAAATCTGAAAATGAGATTCGATGGACTTACTCTGGTCATGTTTGGCAAAAAAATATTAGTAAAATTGATACGATAGATGATATTCGAAAAAATATTACGTTATTTCGCTCGCTTGATTCATTAGAATTAGTTCGGATTGGCGAAAATCAGTCTATGCCTCGGACTGTCCGTCTCTTAGAGTTACTGGCTATTGATAATTTACATAATCTAACCTTCCCGCCTCAATGGGAATTTGATCCAGACCCTGCACGAGGGTGGCATTCAGTTCCAATTGGCAAAATAACCGATCAAGAATCGCTTTTCCTTGATTTATATGAGCGCGAGCATGGCTCCCATGGGATTATTGCTGGCATGACGGGTGCGGGTAAGAGTGTCTTGCTTCAAGGCTTAATTAGCGCATTAATCCTGTATCATGCCCCCAAAAGTCTTCAGTTATTCCTGATCGATTTTAAAGGTGGGGCAGCCTTGGGGATTTTTAGTAAAATCCCTCACTGTGCTGGCTTTGTTTCGGATCTTGGTGGCCGATTAGCTGAACGGGCAATTATTGCGATTAAGAGTGAAATTGAACGACGGAAAAAAATATTTGATACTGCCCATAAGGAACTTAAAATAAAAGTTGAAAATATTGGTGAATATCGTCAAAGAGCGATTCCCGAGGGGAAAGAGGCATTGCCTAATTTGTTGATTGTTGTTGATGAATATGATGAGATGGTTCAACAACACCCGTGGTTTGTTGATGAGCTGGCTCGTGTCGTCAAACAAGGCCGCTCTCTGGGTGTTCATTTACTGATTGCGACTCAACAACCATCGCGAATTGTGAAGGATACGATTAAAACTCAATTAAAATATTATATTGCCTTACGACTTGGAAGTGGTGAAGATAGTCGTGAGATGATTGGCAAAATCGATGCTTCATTTTTACCAAGTAATATCCCTGGGCGTGCCTATTTCCGATCTGGCGCGATTGATGCCCGCCTATTTCAAGTCGCTAGCGTGATTGAATCTTATATTAATGATGATAATGAGGTTAAAATTGTTAAGCAGACCGATCCAAAAACTGGGATTACCACCATTAAGAAAGAAAAAAATAAGGATACACGTCATGGCAAAACAGACCTTGAAGTGCTTGTTGATCAATTGTACAAACATACTCCTGAAATTATCCAACGGATGGGATGGACTCCACGGGCAATTTGGCAGCCGATCCTGCCCGCTAATCTCTCATTAGGCGATGTCTGTGTCGACCCTGAATCAAGTATTCAAGCCTTATCGCAAGCTATTGAAGAAGAAATCCCCAACGTTTTGGCTCAACAATGGAGTAAGCATCCAGATTATACGCTTGAATGTGTTATTGGCATGGCAGATATGCCTCAAGTGGCACGCCAAGAGTCATTTAAGCTTATGCTTAAAAATGGTCACTTGGCTATTTTGGGCGAACCAGGAAGCGGAAAAACGACGTTGCTCCGAACCATATTGACGAGCCTTGCTAGTACATATTCACCACAAGATGTCTGGTGTTATGTTATTGATGCTGGCGGACAAGGGATGCGACCTTTTGAAGATCTTCCCCATCTTGGACATGTCATTGATGTTCGCGATCGTGAACGCGTTACCCAATTATTCAGGGTGATAAATCGAACTATGAAAACTCGTGAAGATCAATTTCGTACCCAGAATGTTGAAACCCTCCAAGAGTATAATCATAAAAATCGAAATGGACGAATTCCAGCTATTGTTATGATGATCGACAAATATGCACTCCTCCACTACGAATTTATGAATACAAAACCTATTAACGAAACAATATTGGATGATCTTACGCAAATGGTTCGGCAGTGTGCAAAGTTTGGAATTTATCTCGTCGTTACTGCTGATACTATCCGTGATATTCCCTATAAACTATTATCATTATTTAGCCAACGTATAGCCTTGTGTCTCCGAGAAGCCCAGGAATATAGCGAATTTCTCGGTACACGAGTGGTAAATCCAATTCCTTCTGATATCCCTGGTCGTGCATTAAGCATCATACCCAATGTTGGATTATCGGAAATCCAAGTTGCGATACCATATCTTGAGCCTAGAAAAAACCAGACCGTGCAAGATAGTGCTGAAGAGAATGATGAAACCCTTGTCGAGGCTCCCAGTATCTTAGATAATGGCCTAATTGAATATATTAAAATAATAACTCAGAAGATTAAAGCAGCTAACTATACAATCGGTGCTCCTGAAATAGCTTTACTTGCTGAGTTTTCATTAAACGAAATTCTTGAGCAAACTAATAAGCTGCATCTACAAGATAATACGATTGATATTCCTATTGGAAAGGAAAAAGAGTATATGGAGCGTATTTCATTGTTATTAAATCGAGATAATCCGCATATACTTATCTATGGAAAGAAAAAATCAGGCAAAACAACAACTATTGCGTCAATACTAAAATCTATTATTCATCATTATGCTAACGATGAATTAGTATTCGCGATTCTTGAAAGAGATGATAGAATTCAAAGATTCTTGAATACATTAAACCAAGAAGGATTTCAAGTTTATACAAATATAGAGGAAATTGCCGATCTATTAGGGAGTATCTCTGATTTGAATGCCAATACACTTAATAATAAGAAAATTTTTGTTATTATGGATGATTATAATCGATTAATTAAAGGTGAATATATTGATCAATTTACGAAAAATACAGGAACATTATTACATAATGCTCTACGTATTGTTAATAACAATCGATATAACAATACACATTTTATTATCTCATTAAGTAATGAACCTAATGGTGATTTTATTCGAAGAATAGATGAGAATAAAAATGGCATCATTTTATGCCCTCAAGAATTCATTGGCGATGAATTATTTGGTTCGAGAATTCCATCAGGATATTCGAATGATTCATATACATCTGGAAGGGGAATATTAATGACTGAAGGAGATAAGCATAATATTCAAGTTGGTTATGTCTCATTGTAATATATAACGAGGATATAATGAGTAATAAATCAATTGCAATAACGCTTAAGTGGAATATAGGATTGACGGAATTACAGAAAGAAATAGAATTAGATTCAGATATTACTCTAAATAGCATATTTTCAATGCTACTTCAAGAAACAAATATGGATTCGTATGAAGATAATATACATATATACGAAGTGCGATATGGCGATAAAATGGGTAACCCTCTCGCATGGAATAAGACATTTCAGCAACAAAATATTCGTAGTAATAGTGAATTATGGTTACTTGATCGGCGTACAGTTAATGATCGAAAAAATGTAGAACCTCGTTGTATTTTTATTCTTCCAACAGGAGAGGAAATACTTATACCAAAGAATGGAATTACACTTCATAGACATTTTTTTATTCAGGCATTAAATGCTTATAACCCGCAAGAATATAATTCTATTACGGATAATTCTCCGTATATCACGCTACCAAGAACAAGTCAATCACATTTGACGTATGATCATGATCATAAAAAATGGATAATTTCTAGTAGACATCAAAACATTTCAGTTAATGGTGTTTCAATTTACGAAACTGGAAAAAAACAATTATCTCATGGAGATATTATGATGATAAATGGCTTAAAAGTCATCATCCACATTTTAGATTAGCCAATATATTTAGTACTCTAGTTACTAGAGATAAGGACATCAGCAATGCGATATCAACGACTGCTTTTGGTTATACTGCTCTTGTTAATCCCTACCTTTACCGCAGCCCAATTAGAGGCAACACCGATTATCATAGAAAATATTGATACCAATCAATACCCAAATATAACTATTGATTTTCGTTATCTGGATAGAAGGTCGTTGGGTCGCAGCACCTTCAACGCTGAAGACGCACAAATTACCATTGATAAGAACGCGATTACGCCCGTTGAACGAATTGAAACGATCAAATCACCATTAGCTGTTTCAATTATCGTTGATACAAGTGCTGCAATGAATGATCAAAGTACGCCTGCGAGCAATCGTTTCAATGACATGTTTGAACAAATTCAAACATTAATTTCAATGTTGAGACGGGATACAGAGATCAATATTATTAGTTTTAATCCTGCGATTAGTATTCAAACTATCCCACCAAATGATGATATTGCCTTACTCAATGCCTTGGATCTCCTATCACGCAATGGTATGTCATCTGAAGACCCACAAGTCGCGTATGGCCTTGATGAGGCTGTTCGAACTGGTATACGCCAGCTTCAAGATCATCAAGGGCCAACTGCAATCATTGTTTATGCCGCAGGAGTATCTGGATACAACCCTAATAGCAATTTGATTGATCAGTTTGCTGAATCCGCCGAAAATCCGCCGTTTGGTATGGTTGTAGGGTTCGGCGCAGACCAAGATGGTCAATTTACAACCTACCCAAGTAACCCGGCTGCACTCCAAGCCCTTGCGGAAATAGCTCAATGGCAGTTCATTGCCTATTCGCTCCCTAATTGGGACACAAACGCCATGGAGTTACTTAATACCCAAATGCAAGATCACTACAATCAACTGCTTAATAGTCAAACAAGTTATCGTATTCATATAAGTGCTCCGCCATTAACCGCAGGTGATCATCTGCTCCAACTGGTTGTTGGCTCAGCCGTTGCCACAAAACCTTTTTCAATCACCAATGTGCCGCCTCAGATTAAGGTTGTTCCTGAATCCTTGACTTGGGATAGCGAAACGACGCTAACAGTTGATGTTGCATACACCCAGAATGATATCCAATCAATTGAATACTTGATGAATAATATTGTGATTGGCTCAAGCACCACCGCACCCAACTTCCCCCTGACGATTGATCCCTATGATTCTTCGTATGGATTAATCCCTCATTCAATGATCACCCTCCAAGCTGCCGCGACCGATACCCAAGGCTTGGCAAGCCGCAGTGAGCCAGTAACCATTACCCTCTTGCCAGCAAAATCATCCCTTCCATGGATTGGAGCAGGCATTCTTGGGATCATCATTCTTGGCGGTATGGGAGGGGGTTACTACTTCTTCAATCAAAACCGTAAAAACCGGGTACGGAAAACCAATGTTAACCGTCCCTTTAATCCTGATGAAGCAATAACGAATCCCGCAGATGGATCAATCAACGATAAGAATGGAGGATATAATTTCTCACACGAAACAAAACCTAATGATATTACGTTAGGTTTTACCCAACAATGGGAGCTGGAGATTCTAGAACCGGCCTCATTAAAAAGGAGGTTTCCACTAAATAACGAAATCATTCATATAGGACGACATCGATTAGATGATTTTACGATTATCATCGATGACGTGACCATATCGAGAGATCATGCCTACCTCCGACTCAATAGACAGAGTATAACTATTTATGCCAATCAGAGCCTGAATGGTACTTATATTGAGGATGCTCAAGGAAGAGCACAACCCCTAGAAGCTAATCAACCATACCCATTACAGCACGGAAGTATTTTTTGGCTTGGGACGGAAGTAAAAATGCGGCTAACCAAGGTAAATCATTAAGCTATTTGAAGGGATTTCGACGAGGTAAGAAATTATGAATCATGATACACAATGGATACCATTAATTGATCCAGGTGACTATATTGATGAATATAACGAGTATCAAATTGTTAATTTAATCCAAGCAGGTGGGTGTGGGTGTGTTTACCTGGTTCGGGCAATTAATCCCGATGCCAATGAGCAAATATCATTAGATACAATAAGGAAACAATATCATTATGGATTAAATGTAGAACATATTAGAAAATGGAATCTTGCTGCATTGAAAATAGCAAGACCTGATGGGAAATATAATTATACAACTCATATTGTTGATGAACATCGATATCTCCAAATGATAAACCATTCATCAGTTGTAAGTCTATATAGAAACCCTTTTCGTAAAACAACAAATCATTATCGTGGCGAATATAAGCCTGTTTCCTCAAAAAAAATTACTTCTACTAATGGAGTTAGTTACGATTATAAATATATTATAATGAATTTTGAATGTGGTGGTTCGCTTCAGTCCTATCTTCAAGAGATACAGCGCCCATTAAATCAATATCAGGTGGTTGGATTGATTATCCAGATTGCTAATGTATTGAATTATTTACATAAAAATATTGGAATAGTACATCGTGATATTACGCCAAAAAATATATTATTCCGTAATCCAATTTCTATGTGGCGATATACTATTCCTGAGATTGTGCTAATTGACTTTGGTTGTATAGAAACTTTAAATCATAAATATAAATTAAGAAGTATCCCTTTTACTACTTTTCCATATGGTGCGCCAGAAATTGAAAAAAATATGAATGCACATCACATGAATGATATTTATAGTCTCGGTATTATATTTTATGAATTGCTTGCGGGATTTTCAATTAATAACAAGGTTATTCTATCATTAGATCAAGTTAATTCTAAAATAAACAAAGATTTGGCATCAATAGTAATGGATTGTATTAATCCTGATGTAAACGAGCGAAATAAAAAAATAGGTAGTGCTGAGGAATTAATAAAAAAAATCACACTATTTAGTGATCAAAAACGCTCTGGAATAAAAAGAAAAACCCCAAACTATATCAAGATAATTGCAGTCATTATTATAGCTTTGATCATTATCTTGAGTATCATATTAAGTATCAATCTTATACAGATACAATCCAAAAAAGTTGATACTTTGACATCTATACCATCAATTACAAGTCTACCTTTAGCGACACCAAGCCCTTTGCCAACCGCAAAACCGACAACGACACGTATTCCACAACCATAATTTATAGCATTGAAAGAGCTTTATGATGCAACCAATCATAACTTTATATCGATCAATCGTTAAACCTTCAAGGACTCTAGAATACGGTCACAAAGCTAATATTGGTTATAACATGACGAAAGATGAGGATAGCTCATTTTTAGGCAACACAACCTATGGTATGGTCGCTATCTTAGCTGATGGTATGGGTGGAGGAGAAGATGGAAAAAAAACGAGTGCACTAGTGGTTAATGATATCAAGAGCACACTAATGCGGATTGAATTAAAAAAAATCGAATCAACGCTTAAAGAAAAATATGAAATAATTAGTAATAAGATACGAGAAAACTATAAAGGTAAATCTGGATATTCAGGATCAACACTTATTTGCTTCCTTATAGAGCAACGTGATTCAGAATTCTATGCTCATATCACAAATATTGGTGATAGCCGTGTCTATCGATTACGAAATGGTAAAGATTTACAACAAATAACGATTGATCATGATGACGAATCGGGGAAATTGACGCACTGGATGGGCGCTTCAAACATAGATTTTAATTCTATACCTGACTTCTATCATTTTTTTCCTATTCAACAAGATGATGTTTTTTTGATTTGTAGCGACGGTGTTAGCGATTTTATTGCTGATGAAGAAATTATTCGTATCCTTAAAAAATACTCACCAAAAATAGCTGCAAAAAAGATATGCTCTATAGCAAAATATTGTCAAAAAGAAAAACGAGGTAAGCTAGAAGATAAATATAGAAGAGGAGATAATATTACCGCGATAGTTATAGGTCGTCCTATACGATCTCGATTTTTAATAATTATTGCTGTAATTATATTTTTAGGATTTCTAGGATTCTTAGGATTGAAATTAGATCCTTATAATTTAATTTCAATTGAAAGTTCTGGCCTACCCAAATCATCATTAACGGTAACTCCCTTAAAGATAACGAATGTTCCTATTGTGGAGCCAACCAACCAAAGTTCTTATCCAACTGTAACCCGGCTTCCCTCGGTTACACCAACAAATACACCAACAAATACACCAACAAATACACCAACAAATACACCAACAAATACGCCAGTACCTGCTACAAAAATCCCCATTATTAATCCTACAGTTATTGGTGTTACGCCACTACTAACCAATGTTCCTGTTGCACCAACGGATGTTCCTGTTACACCAACGGATGTTCCTGTTACACCAACGGATGTTCCTGTTGCACCAACGGATGTTCCTGTTGCACCAACGGATGTTCCTGTTGCACCAACGGATGTTCCTGCTACGTCAATACCATAAATCGATTTCAATTATCAATAGGAGTTTCTGATGCGAAAAATAGTATCCATAATCAATACCTTGTGTTTAATCTTTATCCTTGGTGCTTGCGGTAATGCTAATCAACCCATTCAACGGGTTACAGTAACACCAATTAATCAATCTACAAATTTAGCTACACCACCAACACATTCAGCCAATCAAGATTCAGTAATTTCGGATCAGTTGGATGTTGCGCGTTCGGCATTAATCCGAAATGATTTTGAACATGCTGTACTTATTCTGGATACACTAAGGCATGATAATCCAAAAAATACCGAAGTTGATGAATTATTAGTCAATACCTACATATCTTGGGGCGATGCAATCCTAAGTAAGCCTGATACCACAATGACTGAGGTTCGCCAAGCATATAATCGCTATCAGGATGCATTTGAAATTTTAGATCCGAATAGCGATCTCTATCAAAAAGTCAAGACAAAGGTAACCATTACAGGTGGCTATTTAGGTATAATCGATAGATTGAATGAAAGTGAGTCAATTGAAGATCTTTCAGAGCGCGATAGATTGATTCAATCGTTGCTTAGCGAAATAGACAACATAGCTCAAAATATGCCTGAACTACCAAATCTGAACACGAATCAAGCAGCTATTTTGCTGGCTGCAGGGAATATACAAATCGATTTTGCCAAAAATCAGCCATCACGAGAGGCAAAGAAACCATATTGGGAAAAAGCTAACGGTTATTGTAGCCAAGCCAAAAGCCTTGAACCAAATGATTCTCAGCTCAAGAATGATATTAACAAATGTCTTGATTCAGCTAACCCGCCATTACCTACGCGCGTGCCACCAACCTCAATCCCAACCCCACTCACACCCCCAAAATTACGTTTTATGAAACTCAATGAGGATGATGATCCAACCTGTGTTTCTATTCAGATTGTAGGAATTAATACTGCCGGATGGTATTTTACAATTGATGGAACCAATATTAACCCTGGCTATTTTAGTGGTCAAAATGCCCGAACTTGTGGGCTTGGTTATAAACAGGAATATACATTTACAGTACGAAATAGCCAAGGTGCTTCGGTTATTGGGGGGCAAGGTGTAACAACTATAGGCGGGGCGATCATGTTTGCTGAATGGAAGTAGAAGGAGAGCGCAAAAAACTCGGGGGCATGCTAAGTCGCGACATGATCATGTCGCGACTTAGCATGCAGGGGCGTATCCGGGTTAAACCCAAGACCACTCAAATAAGGGTTATGGCGCTGGGCACTGCGTCCATTGGAAGGGCGGTGGTCGTCCCGGGTCACGGATCGGGTCGCCCGTCAGCGTGACCCGACAAATGGCATCATCAAAACATCCCCTGAGTTGGTTCCGCTGCACGTGGTCTGGGCCTTTCCGCAGAAATTTCGTCATTTTTTGCTTGACCACGCGCGGATTAATCCGAAAACGCCGTTTGGGAAGAATCATCGTAGCACACGCATCTAGCAGCCGATGATACAGCCGTTCATGGTCGGCGGTGGGTGTTTGTTGAAACTCGCGCAGCGTGGCTTGGATTTCCTGCACCACCAGGACAAAACTGATGCGGTCTGGGTCACACGCCCCATAGGTTCCGGCATCGTGCATGACCGCGCGAATGGCATAGTGGGCAAGGACAAGACCATAAAACTCCTGAATAACCCCAACTGGTTTCTGGCTGCGAAACCGTTGCTGGGTTGCCCGTTGCTGGGTATCGATTTCATCGATCATCAGTTCCACCTCCCAGTGTTCGTGATATGCGCCAATGATGGCCCGCGCCGGATACTGCACCGGGTCAAGCAGGGTCGTAATGAGCCGATGGACGGTTGTTGGGTCACCCAATGCTGGCATAGACAGTTGATAGCTGATCATGCGAACCGTCATGCCGGAGAGCTTTTCCCAACGACCATGATTCGGCGGAAAGATCGTTACCAGGACAGACCCATCCGCGAGCACCGTCTGAACGCGCGGACGCAGATGTTTGCCAATCCGTCCGACGATCTGGGCACCACGCTCTTGCGCTGCGGTAAGTAAGGCATGCGAATGAAAGCCACAGTCCCACAATAAGAGCATGCCTGGGCCAACAGACCGCAGAAGCCGTTTGCCAATCGACCACTCCGAGGTGCGACAGGGCCAAATTCCCGCATCAACGATCGCATGGGTTCCGCACTCGATCAGATAGAGCAGTTTGGCTTGGGGAAACGCGCCAGGGCCACGCCGACTGCCTGGACGGCCAAAATACGCCGCATTGGTTGGTGTATCAGCCACATCTTCGATGGTTCCATCGAGCGCCATGAGTCGTAACCCAAACAAGAAGGCTCCTGGCGTTGTGGGTGTGGCACGCGGGCGGCAGATCCGGCGCATCAGCGTATGGAGGGGACGAACGCCGAGTTGATAGCGTCGATAGGTAAAGGCTCCGCTCTGAGGGATCGGTGGCAGTGGTTCCGATGGCCAGATCCACCGCAGGCCACGGGTCAAATGGCGATAGACGGTGGGAATCGCACAGTGCGTCCAGATATTCATGGCAATCAGCAGCCAGACCATTGTCCGCATCGTCAGCCGACGATGGCGCTGTTCGATGCGGTGGGTCTCTGCAAGCACCTGATCAATAAGGGGAGCGGGAAGCACACGGGCAAAAATATCAACGGTCACTTGGCTAGCGAGCTTGTCATCAGGTGAAATTTGGCGTATGGTAAAGGGCATCGCGACCTCCGTGGATAGGGAAAGCAGTGGGATGCGTTCAGTATCCCATGGATGGTCGCGATGCCCGTATATGCAGTAACACCAGCCAGCATATTCCTTATTTGAGTGGTCTTGGGCTTAACCCAATGCCGTTCAAATAAGGAGTATGGCTCCCATCCTGCGCAGCCTCCCCAACCGGAACAATGCCACAATTTCACGATGGTGTTTGTGGATGTCCGCGTGCGCGTCGGATACGTATTGGTGATAACGGTTCACTGACCATCATGACCGC